>DAIDJI010000217.1 GCA_027451455.1 Planctomycetales bacterium
ACTGCTCGACTTTGACGGCGACGGTCGGCTTGATCTCTTCTTCGCGCAGGGAGGTCCGCTCCAGCCGGGGAAGATGAGGCCGATGGCCGATGTTTTGCTCCGCAACCTGGGAGACGGAAAGTTTGAGGATGTCTCGTCCGCAGTCGGACTGGTACCCCGCGGGTACGGGCAGGGAGTGGCCATTTCGGATTACGACAACGACGGAGATCCCGACGTCTACGTCACCCGGTACGGCCGGAACACCCTCTGGCGCAACGAGGGTGGCCGGTTCACCGACGCTACCGATGCAGCCGGGGTCGGCTGCGGACTCTGGAGCCTGGGGGCAGCGTTCGCGGATTATGACGGAGACGGCTATCTCGACCTCTTCGTGGCCCGCTACTTTACCTTCGACCCGGCGCAGGCGCCCTTCCACCGCGATCCGAAAACCGGTGCGCCGGATTACGGGATGCCGGCGAATTTCCCCGGCCAGCCCGATGTCCTCTTTCGGAACGAAGGCGGCGGCCATTTCACGGATGTAACCGATGGGGCGGGCATCGCGGGGAACGGGCGGGGAATGGGCGTGGTGGCCTCGGACTTCGACGGAGACGGCCGGATCGATTTTCTTGTCGCGAACGACGCGATGCCGAACGCACTTTGGATCAACCGAGGCGATGGGACGTTCGAGGACCGCGCGGAGGCCCTCGGGGTCGCGGTCAACGGGGATGGCGTCTCCGAGGCGAACATGGGAATTGCCCACGGCGACCTCGACGGTGACGGCCTGCCCGAAGTGATGATTACCCATTTCTTCGGCGAGCACAGTACGCTCTGGCGCCCGGGCGCCCTGACCGACGGCTCCCTGTACTTCCGCGACGCGACCGACGAGACCGGCCTGGCTGCCGACACGCGAAACCTAACCGGATGGGGCACCGCTTTCGCTGATTTCGATCTCGATGGCTGGCTCGATGTGGTCTCGACGAATGGCCACATCCGCCGCGAGCCAACCCAACTCTACCCCTACGAAAATCCACCGATCCTCTGGCGAAATCGCGGCGGTGGCCGGCTCGCAAATGTCACCGAGGGTGCCGGCGAGTATTTCCGGAAACTCCACATGGGCCGAGGCCTGGCGGTCGGCGACCTCGACGACGACGGCGACCTCGACCTGGTGATTGTCCACCATCACGAGCCGAGCGTGGTCCTCTGGAACGAGTCTCCCAGGCGCGGACACTGGCTAACAATCCGTCTCCGCGGCCGGGTCCCCAACCGCGACGCCATTGGTGCCCGCTTGACCGCCCATATCGGGCCAATTTCGATCGTTCGTACACTCATCGGCGGAGGTGGTTACATCTCCGCGAGTGACCCGCGCCTCTCGATCGGGCTTGGTGATGCTCCGAAACTCGACCGCCTGGTGATCCAGTGGCCCTCCGGCCGCGTCGAGACCCGGTCCGACATCCCGTCAGATTGCTTTCTCGATTGCGAGGAACCGACGGGAGATCCAGGACGAACCACGAAAATCACGGAGGTCACAAACAACAATAAATAACAGTAGTGTCCGGTTGACGTCGACAGTGCTCGCCGTATCTCGTTGTCATTCTTGGAGTTAAGTGTGACATCCGCTGGCGTCGATCTGAACTCCGGAGTAGCCTTGAGCCATTTCCCACTCGCGGCCATGCGTCGGGGGATGGCTCATGCTCAACGATCGTTACGTCTTCTCGCAACTGATCGACTTCCTACCAAGACGCGATTTCGACCGGTGCGTCGCTCGCTATCACGGCAATCAACGGACTCGCAACTTCTCTTGTTTCGATCAATTCCTTTGCATGGCCTTCGCTCAACTGACCTATCGCGAGAGCCTGCGCGACATCGAAATCTGCCTCCGCGCCCTCCAAAGGAAACTTTACCACGCGGGCTTTCGCGGCGCCATCGCTCGGAGCACTCTCGCCGATGCCAACGAACACCGCGACTGGCGGATCTACGCGGACTTCGCTCAGGGCTTGATCGCTCGGGCGCGGCGACTGTACCAGGGCGATGGCTTCGGCGCTCAACTCGAGCATACCGCCTACGCGCTGGATTCCACGACCATCGATCTCTGCTTGACGCTGTTCCCCTGGGCTCAATTTCGACGCCACAAGGCCGCGATCAAGCTCCACACGCTCATCGACCTGCGCGGAAATATCCCTTGTTTCGTGAGGATTACCCACGGCAAGACTCACGATGTCACCGTCCTGGACATCTTGCCGATCGAACCCGGCGCCTTCTATGTGATGGACCGAGCCTATCTCGACTTCGGTCGACTCCATCACTTGAAGTCGGGCCTGGCCTTCTTCGTGACCCGGGCCAAGAGCAACCTCGACTTCCGCCGACGCTCGTCCCGCCGCGTGGACAAGACCACGGGATTGCTCAGCGACCAAACGATCGTCCTCTGCGGCCCCAAGACATCGGAGCTCTACCCCGATCCCTTGCGTCGGGTGGTTTACCGCGTCCCCGAGACGGGCAGGCGCCTGGTGTTCTTGAGCAACAACTTCGACTTGCCAGCATTGACGATCGCGAATATTTACCGAAGTCGATGGCAGGTCGAGCTGTTCTTTCGATGGATCAAGCAGCATTTGAGGATCAAGTCGTTTTATGGGGCCTCGCCGAACGCCGTGAAGACGCAAGTCTGGATTGCGATCTGCATTTATGTGCTCGTAGCCATCATTCGCAAGGAACTGAATTTGGAGCATTCGTTGCACGAAATCTTGCAAATCCTGAGCATCTCTCTTTTCGAGAAAACCCCTATAAACGAGGCTCTTTCGCTCGAAAGACCCATCAATGGCGAAGACTGACGCCATAACTGCTTTCTGGCAATAGACTTGCAACCGGACAGCCCTGAATAAATAACTTAAATTAGAATTTTTTGGGATCACATCGTTTTTATTTGATGTTCTCCTTTTTTCTCGTGATTCTTGCCTTCCTGGCCGGCCCGATAACGCGGAAGCTCTCCGCGCCCTCGATGATCTCGATCGATTGATTCGCTGGGATGTCGCGGAAGGTCTGGATGGTGCGGCTGGTCGGCCATCGGATTTCCAGCTCGGCCACCTGCTCAACTCCGCCCAGGCCGATGAGTTCCGTGAGCGAGTTTCCGCCGAAGCTTGAATTATTGCCAATCGTCCGATAGATCGACCGCTTCTCGTTCTGACCGTTGGGCGGGATCAGGTCAGCCCGAAGCTGGGCACCGATCGCCGAGCGATTCGTCCGAGAACCAACGAGCTTTACCTTCAGCCAGTTTCGTCTCTCCAGGGGATTGCGGAAGAGCGCGTTGTACGCCTGATCGCCGGGCGTCGCCCCGCCAAGCTCGATGAAGAGGTCGAGATCGCCGTCGTCGTCGAAATCGGCAAACGAGACGCCGTGCCCCTTTTGAAGATGCCCTGTTCCGGAGATGGTCGTCACGTCCTCAAATCCGACGCCCTCGACGTTTCGGAACATTAGCTTGACGTCCAGCCCCTCGTACGACATATCCCCCGTGCCCAGGTAAATGTCGAGGTACCCGTCGTTGTCGATGTCTCCGAAGTTGGCCCCCATCGGTGCCATGGCGCGGTCGAGGCCCATCTCGATCGAGACCTCGCGGAAGCCGTCCTTGCCGAGGTTGTGGTACAGCCTCGGATGGCTCGAACCCTGAATCCGGACTCCCAACGCGCTGGCGAGCACCTCGGCGACCTTCGCCCGGTAGTCGTTCACGTACAGGTCGAGTTTCCCATCGTTGTCGTAATCCCAGAACCAGCAAGCAAAACTCATGTCGGCTCCTGTGACACCGAGCGCGGGCGCGACATCCTCAAACGTCCCATTCCCTCGATTCTGGTAGAGCCGGCACGGCTGTCCCATGTTCGAGACGAAGAGGTCGAGCCGGCCATCGTTGTCGTAGTCGCCCCAGGCTGAGCCCTTGGCGCACCGCTCATTGACCACTCCAGCGAGGCTGGCGACATCCTTGAAGGTACCTTGCCCTTCATTGTGGTAGAGCCGGCAACGATTGCGCGGATTCCCGGGACTGTCTGATGGCTGACCACCCGGAATCAGGTACTCGCCACAGACGAAGAGGTCGAGCCGGCCATCGTTGTCGTAATCGCCCCAGGCCGCTGATTCAGTCGTGATCGGCTCGGCGAGCCCGGCCGCGATCGTGACGTCGTCGAAGGTCGCATCTCCACGGTTCCGCAACAGCGAGAGCCGAAGCGGACGCTCCCAGCCGCCGCGGAGCAGAAGGACATCGAGATCTCCATCATTGTCGAAATCCGCTCGCTGGACGTTGAGAGCATAGACCTGATTCTCAAACCCGGCCGACGCCGACCGATCCTCAAATGACCCGTCGCCGTTGTTGATGTAGAGCGAGGCACCGAGATCGGCGTCGAGCGATGTCGAGAAGAGGTCTGGGCGGCCGTCGCCGTTGAAATCGTCAAAGATGCTCCCGCCGGCCAGATTCGGCCCTCGGGCCGTCAGCCCGGCCGTCGTCGCCACGTTCTCGAACCTCGGCGCTTCGGCCGAGGTGGTCCGCGATAGGCTTGCCGCGATTCGGTACTCGGGCGGCACCTGGTCGGGATACTCGCCAAGCGTCATCGCCACCAGGTTCAGCAGCCAGATAATCCGAAGATCGCGAGGCGACTCGGCCAGGTAGGCCCTGAACCACTTCATCGCCTCGCGCGAGCCCGATTGGTTCCTGTGTCTGGCCTCCTCCACAATCGGGAAGATACAGGTAGACGGCCCGACGCACTCCACGCAGTTCTCGATCTCACCCCGGCGCATCGCGACGATCCCCAGAACCGCCATCAGCCGAAGCCGGACGGTCTTCGGCACCGAGGGATCGCCGGACATTTCCAGGGCCCGCTGGAGCCACTCGGACGCTTCGCGAAATTTGCCCTCATACATGTAAAGGAACGCGATCGACCGGAGCATCGCCACCGCCTCCAGCCGCTTCCGCGGCGTCGGATGCGGGTCGACTGGCATCTCCTCGTATCTCTTCTTGAGCACAGCGATCCCACGACGGCCACGCCCCCGAACACTCTCTCGCAGTTCCTGAAGCGATTCCGGATGGAGGATTCGGGTCGAGAACCGGATCGCCGTCTCGTAACCGCCGTCCTCGAACCGGTCGAGCGTCATCTCGTACGATACGGACTGAGGCTCTGTCGATGACTTCTCCTCGATGGATTGGCCGCGGTCGGCCCGGGGGCCTATCGAGATGCCCTCCTCCGATGGTCGCCGGCCGAAACGCTCTCCTTGATCTTCCTTCAAGAGGTAGTAAACCGCCGCACCAGCGACCCCGAAACCAAAGAGGGCCACCAGCACGATCCCGATGAGTTTGCGCATCGTTCCCCGGTTCGTCCGGACCTATCAGGGGGAAGGAACGGCAATCGGGAGAGGACCGACGCCGGAAGGCCGACCACGCGGCTCGCGCCTCAGGTCCCTTCTAAGGAATTCAGCGTCAATCGGGGCGAGAATTGCCCGACTCCAATCAATGGGCACTCGAAGACGAGACGACCGCGCGCAAAACACCGAGGTTTTCCTCGATCGTCCGGTCCCAATCTTGCCCGTAGAGGTTGGCGTTCTGACAGTGCGTGGGGACCAAAGGCAACCAAAGATCCGGCCGCCCGGCGAGGTGCAGCCGCGTCATCGCCCGGAAATAGCCTTGAGGATCGCCGGGCGGGTGTGTGAGATCGGCAATGAGGGCCTCACCGGTCTCCTGGCTCAACTTCACCGGAATCCCGCCCGAAAACAGGACCGTCCTCCCCCCAAGATTGACTTGGTAGGCCACCGGCGACCAACCCCGGCCGTCGAGAGTGATGGTCTTGAGCGGGAACCAACCGCGGTCCGAAAGCTCCTCGGCCGGGCCGATGGAGGTCCCCGGCGGGCACGCCTCACGGACCCGGTCCATCCCCGCATACCCAACGATGACCTCCGGATGCGCCTTCGCGACCAGGTCGGCGAGCCCCGAGGTTGTCAACGGCCCAACGTCCGTCAGCAGGACCGCCGACGGCTGCGCCGGCTCTCGGCCGAGTTGTCGTAATCGATCCCCCACGAACGCCAGGAGGCCGGGACCTCCCGGTGCATCGACCAGGAAGAATCTCTCGCCGGCAAAGAACACGTAGACCGAAGCGCCTCCGCGAGCACCTAGGTAATAGAGGTTGGGGAGCAGCATCCTGGGAAGTCCATCGAGGAAGTCCGCGCCGTCGGAATCGAACCGGGAAATCAGCGTTTCCATATCGCGTATGCCTGCATCGAGGATCTCTTCCCATCGAGATTGGGAGATCCGGGGGTTCTCGGGTTTCGCCTGCGCCCGGGGGTGGCCTGGAAGAACCAGGTCAGGGACAGGGATTCGACGAAGAGCCTTCAAAGATTGGAGAGTTGCGCGGGCGTCACCGCGAAAGGAGGGAGCCAGATAGGCCGAATAGGTCCCGAGCGGCTTCCCCATCTCATCGCGAGGGGGCTCGTCGCCGCGGAGCATCATGATCACATCGCCAGCGAAAAACGCGTGTAAACCCTTACGGTGAGCGAGGTAACAGGTGCTCCCAGTGGTGTGCCCGGGCGCAGCGATCACCTCGACGCGCACATCTCCGAAGATGATCTGCTCGCCGCCAAGGAGCTCGACATCGACCGGGGTCGGGTGCGGCGAGTGGTCGGGCATCGCAAACGTGCTGAAGAACGCCTCACGCGGTCCCCCCTCGCGGAGCACGGTCGCGTCGCCGATGCCGGCATAGATGCGAGCGCCCGTTTGTCGGCGCAAGGTCGCGGCACCGCCGGTGTGGTCGCCGTGTGCGTGGGTCAGCAGGATCGCCCGGATGCGCCGCCAGTCGAGCCCCAGTTTCGCCAGTTCCGCCTTCACCGGCCCGGCATCAGACTCAAGCCCGGAATCCACCAGGATCAGGCCTTCGTTCGTCTCGATGACATAGGCCGAAGACGGTGAGAGCCCGGCCAGCACCCCGATTCCGGGCGCAACGAACTCCGTCGTTTGGTGCAGTGGGCGAGCACGGAAACCGGAGAGCACATCGAGCGCGCCGGCATACCAGGCCCCCGCGCCGATCGCCGTCACGATCGCCAGGACGAGGGTAACGCCACGGGTCCATCGCCCGCACTTCGACCGTCCCGACGCCATCCCCGATCTCCCCGAAGTCGTCCGAAGCTCCTTGCATCCATCGGATCGTAGCGGGGGGCTGGCCTGCGGATCAAGCCGATTCGAGCTTACTTGAGAAACTCGGCGTGGGGGTGCAGCGTGTAGAAATGAGAGCGTCGCCGGGGGTCGAAGAAGCGATAGAGAGGGACCGTCCCCGGAAGCGGCGTTGCAAAGACATAGCAAGCGGCCCCCTGGAAGCGATACCCGAGTTGCGTTGCGTTCTCGCCGTCGATCTGGGTCGTGTAGAGGTGATCCTGGCCGTTCGACCATCGGAAGAGCGGGACGGCCTCAGGCACGCGGTGATCCAAAACAAAACAGGCGATTCCTTGCGCAACGGCGCGAGGACGATCCGGCGCATTCCGGCGGATGGTGTAGTAAAACGAGCCGTCGGCCGGATGCCGCCATCGGTAAAACGGGACGGTGCCGGGCTGCGTTTCGCTGAAGACGAACCCGGCGATCCCCTCGCGGCGGAGGCGGGTCAGGTCGAAGTGGAGCAAAAGCTCCGCCTGCGAGTACTCGATCCCGCAAAATACGCCGTACTCGCGGAAGATCGCAATCCGGCGGGCGATCTCGAGGTTGAGCCGCTGGCCTAGCTGAGAGGCCCGGCCGTTGGCGAATTGCGTGACCAGATCGTCAAAGAACCTCCCCAGCGCCCGCGCGACGAGGCCGCTAGCGCCGTCAAGGCCACGCCGCTTGACCTCGTCGATCGCAATTCGGAAGCGAGGGGCGCCCTCACGCCCCGGCTCAACGTTGACCCGGGCCCGAACGCTGAATCCGAATCGTCTCCAGCCTTCCGGCGTCTCCGGACTCCGCGCCACCCGATCGGTGATCGGGCCGTTCACTGGTGCACGAAACTCGCCATCGATCTGGCAGGCCACCAGAATCACCCGGCTGCGCGGGTCGATCCCGACCAACTCGAAGTTGTGGACCATTCCCCGATACTGCCC
The DNA here is from genome assembly GCA_027451455.1 of Planctomycetales bacterium. Classification (GTDB taxonomy): domain Bacteria; phylum Planctomycetota; class Planctomycetia; order Isosphaerales; family Isosphaeraceae; genus JAKAUH01. The sequence continues at coordinate 8,059 of DAIDJI010000217.1, forward strand.
CGGCTTCTCAAACGCAACCGGTGTCAATTTCTCGATGATCCCGCCGAGAAAATCCCGATCGAGCCGGACGTCGGCCGAGGCGACCGCCGACCGCCCCGTCCCTATCGCCGCCCCGGCCAGCACGCCCAGAGTGATCCATCGCTTCCAAGTTGCCATGGCCGGTCATCCCCCCGATTTTCTTCCGGCCCCGCAATCCGGACCACCCGGCGGACCCGGTTTTACCCGCAAT
>DAIDJI010000218.1 GCA_027451455.1 Planctomycetales bacterium
ACACGTCGGTCTCGACGAGCGTGGAGAGCGCCGCGACCTGCGCGTCGATCTCACCCGCCAGTTTCTCGTAGACCTCGTACGACTGTCGCGTTGGCCGGGCGTCCGCGCTGGCAACCACGCCGGTGGCCCTTACCATCTCGGTCAAATCCATCCGGCGGACCGTCGCTTGTCGGGTCTCCACAGAGACCGGCCCGTTGGCACGCGGCCCGGAGAGCCCCAGCCACCCCGCAGCCAGGAGCGATGCGGAGAGTGCCACTCCATTGCGGAACAGCGAGGGATGCGCCATGTTTCTCGGCATTCGTTCTTGCGCCCCTGCATGCTGATGTGACATTGCTTTCTGGTCGGCCTCCTACGGTTCATCGCGCGGATGTCGCCGCGGCGCGCAAGATTTCGAAACAATTCTCAGGATGGACCCATCACTCCAAATGTGCTGTATGAATCTGGGATGCTCTTATGTGGCAACCCGTGATTGGGTGTGACGAGGTGGTCCCTCCGATTCCGTCGTCACGTTGGCCGCCCGGGACCGTAGCTGGGGCGAGACGTTACGGAATGCGCAACGATGTGTATTCATACTTGAAGTGATAGGGACTGGCCTGCTGGCATGGCGACGAGCCATGCGCCTCGCGAAGATGGGGGCTTTGGCCGGCCGATCGATGGGATGGGAGCGTCGCGAAGGGCCTGGTCCTGGAGCGGCCCAGATGGGCCGCGCCTGGGGCGGGCTGCGATCGTCGGGCGGCGGGGCCCGGGGCGACTCGTCAAACAAGTCCGCTTGCCCGGCCCGGCGAATTTTCTCGATAATCATTGACTGTCGGGCCCGATCGCGAGGGCCGGGACTGTGCCTCGGGCGATCCGACGGACTCGAAAAGGGGCTCTACTCCGTGAAGATTGCAGTGATCGGGACCGGATACGTTGGCCTGGTGCAGGGCACCTGTCTGGCCGAGAGTGGCAACGATGTCGTCTGCGTCGACAAGGTTGCGGCCAAGATTGAGGGGCTCAATCGCGGGAGGATCCCGATCTACGAGCCGGGCCTGGCCGAGCTGGTGCATCGCAACGTCCGCGATGGAAGGCTCAAGTTCACCACTGAACTCGCCTCAGGCATCACCGAGGCCGAGATCGTTTTCATCGCGGTCGGCACCCCGCAGGGCGACCACGGAGGCGCGGACCTCAGCGGTGTCTGGACGGTCGGCCGCCAGGTCGCCCAGGCTCTGACCGGTCCGAAGATCGTCGTGGTCAAGAGTACGGTCCCGGTTGGCACAAACGCCGAGCTCGCCCGGTTGATGGCCGAGGTGACCGAGGTCCCGTTCGACGTCGCCAGCAACCCTGAGTTCCTCAAGGAAGGCGCCGCGATCGATGATTTCAACAAGCCCGATCGCGTTGTCGTCGGCGTTCGTCGCGAGGAGGTCGCCGAGCGGCTCCACGAGCTTTACGCCCCGTTCCTTCGCACCGACCGGCCCTTTCTCGTCATGTCGCCCGAAAGCGCCGAGATGACCAAGTACGTCGCCAACTGCCTCCTCGCGACGAAGATCAGCTTCATCAATGAGATGGCCAACCTCTGCGAAGCTTACAGTGCCGACGTCAACGACGTCCGCCGGGGGATCGGCCACGACCAGCGGATCGGCTTCCACTTCCTGTTCCCGGGCGTCGGCTACGGCGGTAGCTGCTTCCCCAAGGACATCCGCGCCGTGATCCACATGGCACAGTCGCGCGGCCTGCCCGCCCGGATGATGGAGGCCGTGGATTCCGTCAACGAGGCCCAGAAGGAGGTTCTCTTCCGCAAGGTCTCGCAGCACTTCGGCGGCGACCTCAAGGGCAAAACGATCGCCGTCTGGGGACTGGCCTTCAAGCCCCGAACCGACGACATCCGCGAGGCCCCGGCCCTGGTCCTGATCGACGCCCTGCTCGCCGCGGGTGCCGAGGTCCGCGTTCACGACCCCGAGGCGATTCCCAACGTTCGCGAGATTTACGGCGACCGTATCGCCTACTGCGATCGCCCCTACGGCGCCCTTGAGCAGGCCGACGCGCTGGCTGTCGCCACCGAGTGGAATGAGTTCCGCAACCCAGACTTCGAGGTCATGCGCCGGCTGATGAGACAGCCCGTCGTCTTCGACGGACGCAACGTCTACGACCCCGAGCGCATGACCGCTCTGGGCTTCACCTACCAGGGCATCGGCCGGATCGGCTAAACCTGGGCAACCACTGAACCCGGGAGACCGATCCCGAGCAACCACGAAAAAACACGAAGGGCACGAAAACGGAAAAACCCGGAAGGAGGTCCTGAGGGCTGTTCGCTCGATTCTCGGCGGAAGACCGGACCGTAAGAGAGTCGATCCGAGTACGTCACAGCCCCGAAGACTTTCCTGGTATTTCCTCTTTCGTGCCCTTCGTGTTTTTTCGTGGTTGCTCTTTGTTTCCTGATTTTCCGGTTCTGCGTCCTTCGTGGTTGCTCTGTGTTTCCTCGTAAGTCCGGGAGGAATCAGGCCGAGGGCGCCGGCGACGACTCGGCCGGCTCAACGCGGAGGACGTCCACCAGCGGGACCGTGACGGTCCGATCATGCATCGGTTCCGGGTCGTTCGGCCGGACCAGCGCAATCGCGACCGTGCTGGCACCGACAATCGCCAGCTCAGGATGGCGGACCTCGAACCGTCGGCCATCGGTTAGCACCAGCCGAAAGCGGCGGAACGGCTGCCGTCGCAGGTGCTCGATCAGGTCTTTCGATCGCATCAGGTACGCCTCCAACCGGGGGCCCTCGGGGTCCAGCACACCATTGTATCACCCGGGATCAAGAGCGGCGAGGCCCCCGTTTCGGCGTTTCGGCGATCCCGCCAGGCGCTCTTCAGGTGACCGGCCGGCGAACTTCGTCGCGTTGACCGTGAAAGGACGAAAGGTCCAAAGGTCCTGCATACTCCAAACTGCCCTTGGCTCCGGCGCGTTCTTCTCGGTATATTGGTAATTTCCCGCTGCCCCCGGTCCCGATGGCGGATCGCTCCGATGCGAACGGGGTCCGGCGGCCGATCAAGAAGGCAGGCCGATCGCGTGACGCGCTCGGCCCCGGTTGCCGGAGAGGGCCCGGCGGCCTTCAGAACCAATGGTCCCCCCCAAGATGAACGGGAGAACTGGCCTGTGGTGAAGCTACGCGTGCGTGCCGGCGAGTCGATCCAGGAGGCGGTCCGCCGCTTCCGCAAGCTCTGCGAACGAAGCGGCCTCCGCAAGGAAATGCGTCGAAAGGCCTACTACGAGAAGCCCAGCGAGCGCCGGCGCCGCGAGGAACTCAAGCGACTCCGCAAGGCCCGCCAGCATCAGACCTCCCGCGTCTGATCCCACCCGGACCAACCAGCCCGGTCCCTTCCCTGGACCGTAACCCGACAGCCAGTCTCCACCCAGCAAGCAATATCCCTCCGATTCACCCGGGGAGCCTCGGCTCCCCGTTCTCTTTGATCCCTTCGACCCCGAACACCTCCTCCCTCGTCAGCCGAGATCAACTCCGTAGATTGCCCATCTTGCCCTTGCTGTCCAGAGAGTACTACCCGTCATCCTGAGGGCGGGATACGCTGGATGGATTCGGAACGCGGTTTTTCCGGATTCAGCGAGGGTGACGATCGAGGTGCAACCCATGCGGACGAAATGGCTCGGGGCTGGTCTGGTGGCGTGTTTATGTTGCGGATCGATGGCCTGGCTCCCTGCGCGGGGGCAGGATCGGCCTGGCGATTCACGGGATGGGGAGGCGAAGAAGGACGACGGCGAGGGCCCGGCGCGGCCGTCTCGGCCCGAGCGTCGGATTCGGCCGTACGACCGGGTGATCACGAAGGAGGCGAAGACCTCGCCGGGGCTTTTCCTGGTCCACCGGATCGAGGACAAGGTCTTCTTCGAGGTTCCGACGTCCGAGCTAGGTAAGGAGATGCTCTGGGTCACGCAGCTCGAGCAGACTCAGACGGGCTACAGTCACGCGGGCGAGCCGGTTGGGGATCGGGTTGTCCGCTGGGAGCAGCGCGGGGATGATCGCCTGCTCCGCGACGTCCGGTACGAGATCCGGGCCGACGTGGAGGACCCGATCCAGGGTGCGGTGAAGGCGACGTCGATGGAGCCGATCATCGCGGTCCTGCCGATCCAGGCGTATGGGAAGGATAAGCGGCCGGTGGTCGAGGTGACCTCGATCTTCACCGGTGACCTTCCGGAATTCACGGCCCGTCGGCGGCTTGGGGCCAGCGGCGTCGACCCGCGTCGAACGTTCATCGAGAAGGTCAAGGCGTTTCCGACGAACATCGAGGCGAAGGTACTGGTGACCTACCGGACCGGCGGTGGCGGCGGTGGGATGGGCGGTCCTGGCGGTCCGATCCCGGGCGGCGGTGGTCGCGAAGGTTCCGTCACGGTGATGCTCCACCACAGCCTGATCGACCTACCTGAGAAGCCGATGCGGCCCCGCCGATACGACGACCGGGTCGGGTACTTCACCGTCTCGTTTGAGGACTACGGGAGCCTGAAGCACCAGGTGGAAGAGGTCCGATACATCACCCGGTGGCGGCTGGAAAAGAAGGACCCGAAGGCGGCCGTTTCGGAGCCGAAGAAGCCGATCGTTTTCTACCTCGGCCGCGAGATCCCGGCCCGCTATCGACCCTGGATCAAGAAGGGCATCGAGGCCTGGCAGCCCGCCTTCGAGAAGGCCGGCTTCAAGAACGCGATCCTCGCCAAGGAACCCCCCACGCCCCAGGAAGATCCCGACTGGGACGCCGAGGACGCCCGGTACTCCTCGATCCGATGGCTCCCCTCCACCATCGAAAATGCCTACGGTCCCCACGTCAGCGACCCCCGAACCGGCGAGATCCTCGAGGCCGACATCCGGATGTATCACAACATCCTCAAGCTCGTCCGCGACTGGTACTTCGTCCAGGCCTCGCCCAACGACCCGAAGGCCCAGTCGCTTCCGCTCTCCGACGAGCTGATCGGTGAACTTTTGCAGTACGTAACCTCGCACGAGGTCGGCCACTCGCTCGGCTTTCGGCACAACATGAAGGCCAGTTCGAGCTACACCGTCGAACAGCTTCGTAACAAGGAGTTCACCAAAAAGTTCGGCGTCGAGGCCTCGATCATGGACTACGGCCGGTTCAACTATGTCGCCCAGCCTGGCGACGGTGCCCGCCTGATCCCGATCATCGGCCCGTACGACGACTTCGCCGTTGAGTGGGGCTATCGCGAGTTCCCCGACGCGAAGACGTACGAGCAGGAAAAGAAGGAACTGGCGAAGATCACCGCGCGGCAACTTGAGGACAGGAAGCTCCGATTCGGCGACCCCGACCCCGCCGAGGACCCCTCGCAGCAAACCGAGGACCTCGGCTCCGACCCGATCCAGGCAACCGAATTCGGACTGAAGAACATTGACCGGGTCGCCGGCTTCCTCGTCAAGGCGACCGCGAAACCGAACGAGAACTACGAGCTGCTCGGCGAGATGTATGAGCAACTCCTCGGCCAGCGACGCCGGGAGCTTGGGCACGTCGTGAACCTTGTCGGCGGCTTCGTTCGGGCGAACCTCTGGTATCCCGAGGGGAAGAAGGTCTTTGACCCGATTCCGGCCGACCAGCAGAGGAAAGCCGTCAAGTTCCTGATCGAGAACGGCCTGCGGATGCCCCCCTCGCTGGTGGCGCCCGAGATCCTCGACCGCCTCGAAGCCCACGGGACGGCCGGGCGAATCCTCGCCTCGCAGCAGGCGATCCTCCGGGCCCTGGTGAGCAAGGCTCGGATCGATCGGATGAGCGAATTCGAGGCCCGGTCGAAGGATGCCTACAAACCGTCCGACCTGTTCGGCGATCTGTTTGAGGGCCTCTTCGCCGACCTCCGGCCCCAGCCGGGCAAGCCGATCGAGGTTGACCTTTACCGTCGCAACCTCCAGCGGGCCTATGTCGATATTTTGGCCGGATTCCTGGAGAATCCCGCCGATGACAGCGACCTGCCCGCCCTGGCGCGTCACTCGCTCCAGAGGGTCCAGAAGGAGTTGCCTGGCGACCGCCTTGGGCTGGATCTCAGCCCGACGATCCGCGCCCACCTGATCGACCTCCAGACCCGCGCCGAGCACGCGCTTGACCCGATCCCATCGGCTCCGAGATCCGACCGTTCGCCGGTCGTCTTGCCGTCCCGCCGTCGTGGCGAGCGGACGCCGGAGTGATCCGGGAAGATAGGCCGCAAGCTTCCCCGCCGCCGGCACCGAGGCGCCTCGGCGGGAAGCAGACGTCTCCGGGCCGGGTCAGTAGGGCGCGCAGGCTCTCCTCCTCGGCCCGGTCCATCACACGGATCATCAGACGGCGAGACAGCGACCTGGAATCGGATGCCCTTCTCCGCCCTGAGCCACCTCGATCGATCGGACCGGAGGCCAACCGAAAGCGAACGGTTCTCCGTCGAACCGAGCCACCCTCCTGAGTGGACGCCCGCCAGTCCAGGACGGCGAAGCCCTCCCAGAAGGCTCTCGCTCCTCCAGGGCCGTCGCCCATTCCGTATAGAGAGGAAAGACAACGGTCGTGGTCCCCCGACGACTCACGACCCTTTTGTGTATGCGGGAAACCACGCATTGTTGAAATAATACCACAGGGATTGATAGCATTTTCGCACGGTCGTATTCTGCACGAGGTGAACGTCAAATTGAGCTTTTTCTGAACCACCTCGGAGAAGATCGAGGCCCCGGCGGTGTCGAGGGGTCCGATCGATGCGGAGCAGCGCACCATGCGAAGACTCGCGGTATTAGCCCTGGCGGCCATCGCGGCCGTCTCCCTCGCCGGCGAGTCCGTCGCCGGATCCGTCGATTACACCTTCTCGTTTACCTCGGGAACGGGCGTCACTCCCACGGTCCAGGCGGGCGGGACGCTGGAACTCACCCTCAACTCTGGTAGCACCGATCAGTATACGGTCACGGGTGCCACCAACGTCACGATCAGCGGCACCGCGATTGGTCCTACATCGGAGTCGCTTACCCTCGTGACGAACACGAGTGCACCGAGTTCGTCCACGGACCCAACTTCTGGGATCCAATTTGATAATCAGATCGTCCTTGCAAACGGATTGAAAATGCTCAATGATAATGGTTTGTTGTTCTCCGGTCCCAGCGGTCTTTATGTAAATTTTTATACGCCTGGCCAGAATAACGCCGATTTTGCCCTGATCCATATCGACACAACCTATGAAAGTAATCCTAGCGGAACCTTTTCGCTGTCTGTTCCGGAACCCTCGTCGTTCATCCTGGCGGCGACGGCTCTCGTCCCGGCGATTGTGACAGCGGCCCGACGTCGGCGTCGGGCTCGGGCGGCTCACTGATCCACAAGGAATCTCGGCTCTCGGCGCCCGGGCGCTAACCTTTCGGGGTTGCGTCCGGGCGTCTCCCCCATTGGGATTATGACGACAATCCGAGGGCTTTTCGCTTCTCCTGGATGAACGCCAGGTGGTGCGGGACGTGATCGCTCGCGAGTCGGACGATCTGCTCGAGGGTGAGCAGCCCGCGCTGGCTGTGGACGGCGGGACGCGACCAGGCCGATTCGGGGAGCGAACGCAGCACCCTCGCCATCTCCTGTCGCATGGCTTCCATCAGGTTCAGTTCTTCTTCGATATCGGCCTCCTGATACGGAAGTGCGGCGGCAAACCGATCCGCGTCGAAGCCGATCAAAAGCGGCTTTTCCTCGGCGATGGTTCGTTTCATCCGGTGGCAGAGAGTCTGGTCGGTGTCGACCAGGTGGCCGACGACTTCGAGCGTGCTCCACCGGCCTGGCACCGGGCGGGCGCGGAGCTGGTCGGGGGTCATCCCGGCGACGGCCGCGCGCAGGAGGGGCAGGCTCTCCAGGTACGATCCGATCAGGGCCTCGCGGGTTTCGGCCATCGCGATCCTTCCTTCCTCGGGGTCTGGGGTATCGGGTAAACTGGTTCGGTCGGAATTCGGGGACCGATTCTCCCCCGCGCGAACCTCCGGAGGCAACGGCCATCTTGCCCGTCGAACCCCTGCTGAGCGAGTCGGAGATCCGCGACCGGATGGCGGCGCTGGGCCGCCAGATCGAGGACGATTATCGTGATCGTCCGCTGACGATCGTCGCCGTCCTCACCGGCAGTTTGATCGCTCTGGCCGACCTGATTCGGCAGATCCGAATTCCGCTCCGGATCGCGCTGGTGCAGGCCAGCAGTTACCGGGGTGCCACGACCTCCGCCACGACGCTCGTGATCAATGAGGCGTTCGCGCCCGACGTGACCGGCCGGGATGTTTTGCTGCTCGACGACA
>DAIDJI010000219.1 GCA_027451455.1 Planctomycetales bacterium
TACGACGGCCGTGCGGTCGACGACGCCACCTGCGCGTGGCTGCAGGAGGCGACCGCGCCGATCGACGCGGCCCGCACGCTCTGGTTCGGCCGCGAGCGGGTGCGCACGCTCGGTCCGCTGGTCGAGCAGGGCGAGGCGGGCGTAATGGGGGATGCGGTCGCGGGCGAGGCCGTCGAGGTCGCCGAGGCGGCGGGGCAGGGGGAGGCGCGCGAGCAATAGCTCCGTAAGCGTGATGAGATGGCCCTCGGCGTCGCCGCTCCGTCCGAGTCCCATCCGACGCGCCAGTTCGGCGACTCTCGGCGAGGCGGTCGCCCGGTTGAACCGGAGGGCGTGCGGAAGGAGGATCGCGTTGAGCGTTCCATGATGCACGCGTCCCTCGGCGCCCAGGGCGTGCGAGAGCGAATGGACGACGCCGAGCCCCTTGTGGAAGCTGATCCCGCCCAGCAGCGAGCCCATCATCATCGAGGTGCGCGCGTCGAGGTTGCCGCCGTCGTGGACCGCCGTCTCCAGTCCCTGGAAAATCGACCGCAGGCCCTCGACCGCGATCCCGTCGCAGATCGGGTGGAACGTCGTCGAGAGAAAGCTCTCGACGCAGTGCGTGAGCGCGTCCATCCCGGTCGCCGCGGTGAGCGCCGGCGGGAGGCCGAGGGTCAGTTCCGGGTCGCAGATCGCAACGCTCGGGAGGAGGTGCGGGCTCAGCGCGATCGTCTTGCGCCCGGTCGAGGGGAGCTGGATCAACGTCCCGCGACCGGCCTCGCTCCCGGTCCCGGCGGTCGTCGAGACGGCGATCATCGGCGGCATCTCGGGCCGGATGCGGTCGAGCCCGCCCGTCGTCAGGTCGTAATCGGCGAGGTCGCCGGGGTGGGTGACGAGCAGCCGGATCGCCTTCGCGGCGTCGATCGGGCTTCCTCCGCCGATCGCGACCAGCCCGTCGCATTCCGCCTCTCGATAGACGGCCAGGCCGCTCAGGACGTCGGCCTCGGTCGGATTCGCCGAGACCCCCGAAAAGACGACCGGAACCGGATCGATCACCCCGGCCGCCCGGTCGACCAGCCCCGCCGCGATCACACCGGGGTCGGTGACGATCATCGGCCGGGTGACGCCCAGCCGCTTTAGCTCCTCGGCTAATGAGGCGACGGCGCCCCTGCCGAAGAGAATCCGGTTCGGAAATGTGAAGACGGAGGGGGGCGTCGGCGGTGGGGGCGGGGTCGAGGCATCCGACGCCGGTCGGCTCTGCGGGTCCGGCCGCTCAATCGGCGTCGGCGATGTCATCGGGATCAACGGTCGTCTCCTCGCTACTTCCGCAGCGGCGTCGGGCGGGGCGTTCAGGACAGCGATTCGAGGATGTGCTCCATCTCCGCCGCGGCGTGCCAGTCGCCGGACTTCCTCGCCTGCTCGATCCCCTTTCGCAGAACAACGGCGGCCTCGTCGACCTCGCCCTCGTCGGCGTACGACTGGCCGAGCTGCTGATACGCGGCGATCTGGCCCGGGTCGTCCGCGATCAGCCCCCGGAGCCGGTCGCGGCCCTCGGCGACATCCCCATCGCGCAGGCATTGCATCGCGAGCCCGTAGCGGAGGAACGCATCCCCCGGATCTTCGGCCAGACTCCGCTCCAACATCAACCTTCGCGGTGATTTGTCCGGCATCCAGGCGCCCACCTTTCCCACCGTGGTTCATTCCGTCCCGACGCAGTCCACCAGGAGGCCGATCCGATCGATCGCCGCTCCTTATTCCACGGTAATGGCCGGGCTCCTGTGACGCAATCGCAGCCGCGAAGGGCCTGGCAATCTGCGAAGGGGTTGCCGGTCATTACGAAGACAGGGAGACCTGGGGGAGATCGGTCGTGGGACGGTCAAAGCCCGGCGATAGGGGAGTCCGATCCAACACAAGTCGGGTGGGGCCGCATCGATCGAGGGACCGAGCGGGGCCCGATCGGACGGGAATGGATCCAGCCTCGGACTGTCGCTGTGAGGATGACCGCCGTGCCAACGCCATCGACTTGGATTGCCGGCCTGCTCCGTCGGATGACCTGGAATCTGATGATCGCGACGACGGTGCTACTGGCGGCCCCGCCGAGGGATCTCCTCGCCTCGGAATCGCGGCGGACGGCCGTGGTTGAGGCCGTCGACCGGGTCCACGAGAGTGTGGTCAGCATCTCCAGTGAGAAGAAGGCCGAGTCGCACAGCCGATGGCCGTTCTCGCCCGAGGAGAACCAGCGCCCGAGGGTGAGCGGGATGGGGAGCGGGGTCGTGATCGACCGACGCGGTTACATCCTGACCAATCACCACGTGGTCGACAAGGTCCAGGGGATCACCGTGCAGCTTTACGACGGGACCTCGGTCCCGGCCCGACTGCTCCAGTTCGACCCGGTGATGGACCTGGCCGTTCTGAAGATCGAGCCGCCCAAGGCCCTGACGGCCGTCGAGATCGGGACCTCCTCCGACCTGATGGTCGGCGAAACGGTGATCACGATCGGCAACGCGTTCGGATACGAGAACACGGTCTCGGTCGGGATTGTCTCGGCCTTGCATCGCGACGTGACGCTTTCCGACGACCAGGTGTACCGCAACCTCGTCCAGACCGACGCCTCGATCAACCCGGGGAATTCCGGCGGCCCGCTGATCAACATCAACGGCGAGCTGATCGGGATCAACGTCGCGGTTCGGGCCGGGGCGCAGGGAATCGGCTTTGCCTTGCCGATCGACGACGTGAAGCGGGTCGCGGCCGAACTGCTCAGCACGCGAAGGCTCTCGGCGACCTGGCACGGCCTGGTCCCCATGGAGCAAAGGCGGGGCAGCCGTCGGGCGGTGGTCGTCGCCGAGGTGCAGCCTGGGAGCCCGGCCGAAGCCTCGGGCTTCCGCGTGGGGGACGAACTGGTGAAGGTCGGCGACGTCGCGATCGCCAGCCCGCTCGATGTCGAGCGCGGACTGCTCGACGCCCGCCCCGGCCATCCGTCGAAGGTCGCGATCCGTCGCGGGACCTCCGAATCCTCGATCGCCCTCGACGTCCGCCCCGCGACCGCCGGAATGACGCTCGCCGCGACCTCGACGTCCGCCGCGCCGGATGAGGCCATCTGGCGAATCCTCGGCCTCAAGGCGTTGCCCGTCCCGGCCGATTACGTCGCGGCCATCTCCTCAAGGCTCCGCGGCGGCCTTTATGTCCAGGCCGTCCTGCCCGGTAGCCCGGCCGCCGAAGCCTTGCTACAAAAGGGCGACATCGTCCTCGGCATGAAGGTCGGCCAGCGCAACTGGGAGACCATCCGCCCCGACAACATCCTCTACGTCCTCCGCCAGCCCGAAGCCGCCCAGATCGAGGACGCCGTTCTCTTCGTCGCCCGCAAAAATCAGGTCGAACCACGCCGAATCAGCCTGGGCGGCGCCCTCGGAACGGCCCCCACCTCGCTCAATCGGTAAGCCCCGCCGATCGACGCCGCCTCGCCTCGCCTCGACCGGATTCCTTGCCCAGACCTTAAAGTAGCCATCGACATGGGACTTGTCCCATGATAGCTTGATCAAGATCGTATGACGAAAGACAGAGGGCTGGCGAGACCTCGACGCGGTGGAATACCATAACCATGGGCACGACCACCGACGAGCAGGATAAAGTGATGGAGGACAGTCCACATCCGATCGACCCGGAGGACGATCTCCCCGGGCATGGAGTCGTGGTCCTGTTCACCGTCTTTGTCGAGGCGGGTCTGGCGCCGTTTTCGATCGTGGTCGGCTGGATGCTGGGGCACCTGCCGCTCCAGAGCTTCTCCTGGAACGGTCGAGACGCCCTGATCGGGGCTGTGGCGGCCCTGCCCCTGTTTCTCCTCTTCCTTTCCATGCTCCGATGGCCGGTCGGCCCGCTTTGCAGGCTCAAGGACCTTTGCGAGCTGGAGGTCGTCCCGCTCTTCCGCGAAAGTCTCTGGTCGGAGCTGGCGCTGATCTCGCTCTCGGCCGGTGTCGGTGAGGAGATGCTCTTCCGCGGCGTCTTCCAGGCGACGTTCATGGAGTGGTTCGGCACCCTCTGGGGTGTGGTCCTCGCTGGACTCCTGTTCGGGCTCCTGCACCCGATGTCGGTCACTTACATCGCAATCGCCGGATTGCTGGGCCTGTATCTGGGAGCGATCTGGATCTACAACGGGAATCTGCTCACGGTCATGGTCACCCATGCCCTGTACGACTTTATCGCGCTCGCCTATTTGATCCGACTTCGCTCCGAGGCTACAACCAGGACCGAGGCCATCGACGATCGCGACTGATCGCCAACGCGGTTCCTGGCCGACTCCTCAATTCCCGGCCGGGCGGTCGGTCGGCTATGCTGTTCGTCGGTCGGTCGACCGTGCGGCGAGCGTCGGCGCAGGGGTGACCGGGGACGGATCTGGGCACCAGGTGGGGGTTCCGACGGATGCGCATCCAGGCGTTGAGGTTCGGGGCGTGGGCGATCGTGCTGCTGGGAACGGCCGGTCTGACCGGTGCGGGGGCTCGGGCGACTGCCGCCGAGCCGCTCCGCTGGACGTTCCACCAGGGCGAGTCCCTCAAGTACTCGCTCGAGCAGAAGATGACGATGAGCACCAAGGCCAACGGCGTCGAGCGAAAATCGAACCGGAACCACACGCTCAACTTCACCTGGACCGTCCTCGCCGTGGAACCCTCCGGCGAGGCCCGAATTCGCCACAAGACCGAGCGAATCCGGATGAAGGCCGATGAGCCGCCGCTCCTTCCCTTCCAGTTCGACTCGGCCGAAACCAAGGGCGATCCCCCCGGCTTCGAGGCCATGGCCAGAATCCTCCGCGCCGAGGCTGGCGCTGAGTTCACGTTTCGGATGACCCCAGCCGGCGAGATCATCGACATCGAGATCCCCGCCGAGACCCTCAAACGCTACAAGGACGCGATGCCCGAGGGACGCCCCGGCGGCGGCGAGGTCAACGAGAAGGCGGTCAAGGAAAACCTGATGCAGGCCAGTCCCCCCGCGTTTCCGGCCAACCCGATCGACGCGGGACAGACCTGGAGCGCCCGACCGTCTCGGGTCCCGCTGATGGAGCCGCCGATCGCAACGCTGATCCTCGACCGGACCTTCACCTACCAGGGTCCCGACCCACGCTCGCCCGCCTCTCGGCTGATCGGCGTGCAGACCACCGCCCGGGTCGAGCCGATTCCAGGCGTGGACTTCAAGATCACCGTCCGCAAACAGGATGGCCACGGCACCATGACCCTCGACACATCCTCCGGACATGTCTCCTCGACTCAGCTTTCCCTCAACATGGAACTGGTCGTCAACGCTCAAGGACAATCGATCGAGCAAACCAGCGATTCGAGCTCGACGATGACCTTGCAGCCGTAGCTGTCGGGGAAACTTTGCCCACCGAGAGAAGCGGGCTAAAGGCGGGGATCTTCCGCGTCTCGTCTCCGTCCCTGGCGGGCGGAGGTGGCCAGCCCCATGAGCTTCCGTCCGCGGTCGCGGTCCTCGGTGGGCCGATCCTGTCGTGAGAAGGACCCGTCCCAACCCTCCGAATCACGCCGCTAGACCAGATAAGACCAGACCAGTCAGTTCCCGGCCGTCCGACGTCCAGGAACCGCCTCACCGGTGCAGACCCGGTTCCACAACTCCTCGCGGTAAACCCCAATCTGGTTGGGCGCGGTAATCCCAAGTCGGACCGAGTTCCCCTCGATCGCGACCACGGTCAGGGTCAGGTTGATATCCGGCACCACGATCCGCTCGCCGAGCTTGCGGCTGAGGACAAGCATCGTCGTTCCTCCCTGGGTGGATCCTCGGTCGGTCGGGTTCCGTCGATTCGCCTCGACGTCCCCTCATGCTGAATATAGGACGCCGGCAACCAGCCGTGACCCAATCCCGGGGCAAAATCCCGAAAAAGAGCGATCAGGTGGCCGCGTCGGCGCGGATCCGGGTCTGGTCGACGAACCGCTCCGTGGCCTCGTCCAGCACCCGAGAGCGCCTTCCCTCGGAGGGGTGGACGTACAGCGTCCTCGCGTCAATCACGTCCCTTGGCGGCGGAGGAGGCGCCATCTCATACCGAACCGGCCGGTGGTGGTCAGCGATTTGCAGTCTCGGGTCGTACACGCTGTTGAACTTCCAGAGCATTTTCAGCGTGTTCGTCTGCCCGCGTCCGAGATTGTTCGCCAGGATTCCGGCCAGCCCCTTCACCGCCGCCCATCCCAGGTGCTTCCGATTCAGAACCTGCTGCGTTCGGACCAGCTCGCCGTAGAACTCGTCCAGCGGCAGCTTCGTCGGCAGAACCGCGTGCTGGATGTCGTACAGGCGATAGTCGCGCGAGGTCACCCGGCGCGACTCGGTCATCCAGCTCTCCGTTCCCGGATACGGCGTGTTCACGCTGATGTTGACGATCTCGGGAATATCCAGGCACCACTGGCGGATCACCTCGAACTGGCCGTGGTCCCACGACGGATCCGCAATGATGTTGATCGCCACCATGATCCCCAGCGACCGCGCGAACTCCAGCGCCTCAAAGTTCTTCGAGAGCGTCACTCGCTTGCGATACCGCTTCAGCCCCTCCTCGTCGATCGCCTCGACTCCGAGAAACATGTATTGAAGACCTAGCTTCTTCCAGAACCGGAAGACGTCCTTGTTTCGAAGCAAAACATCGCCGCGGGTCTCCAGGTAATACTGCTTCCGAATCCCGCGACGGGCGATCGCCTCGCCGATCGCCATCCCGTGTTCGGCCTGGATGAAGGCGACGTCATCGACGATGAAGACTCCCGGCTCGCGGATCGTCGATAGCTCCTCGGCCGCGGCCTCCGCCGGCTTGATCCGGTAGCTCCGGCCGTAGAACGTCCAGGCGCTGCAGAACGAGCAGTCCCAGGGACACCCCCGGCTGAACTCGATCGAGGCGCAAGGGTCGAGCACCCCGATAAAATACTTCCGGCGATGCCGGAGGAGATCGCGCGCGGGCAAGGTCTCCTCCAGCGCCCGGATGAACCCAGGCGCAGGGCCCTGACCGTCTCGCGTGAGGACGCCCGGGACTTCCAGGAGTCCGACCGGATCGCGATCGGCGGCGGCCTCCAGCAGCCGGGCCATTGAGGTTTCGCCCTCGCCCTTCAGAACGCAGTCGATCGAGCCCTCGGCGTGCTCGATCAGCTCGGCGGCGACGAACGAGGCGCTATGCCCGCCGACCACCACAAAAACCCCCGGCCGGAGCCTCTTCGCCGTCTTCGCCAGCTCGACCACCTCGGGAACATTCGCCAGGTAGTTGTTCGAGAGCAGGACGACGTCGGGCGCCCACTCGCGGACCGCCCTCGCGAAGCTCGACGGCGGTTCCACCTGAAGGTCGATCAACCGGACATCGTGCCCGGCTTGCCTGGCCGTTGCCGCGATGATCTCGATCCCCAGCGGCTCCAGCCGGAGAAAGATCTTCGTGTACATCAACGGGCCAGGATGGACAGCAAGGACTCTCATCTTTCGATCACCGCAAGGGCCACGGGTCGTCCTCTTTCGGTCACGAGCGGAACCGCTTGTAGCACGAATCACGCCAGTCGACCAGAAGCGTCCGACCCGAAGGCGCCCGCTTCCCATCCCTGGAATCCAGCGTTTGGCCGCAGACTCGTCGCATCCCGCGCGTCTTGACGCGGAAGCCGGCGAGTCGGCCCTTCGACGATCAGGCGAACAGCCGATAAACGCGGACCCGCTCCCACGTCGAGATGGCTCGGAACGCGGTAGGCCGGCAACGACGTCGACGCCGTTGAGCACGTTGATTCCCGGATAGTGGTTCGACTTCTACGGCTGGGACGGAAGCATGACCGGCCCCCTCCCCGCATCGAGTGGACTCAGGGCGACGTCGGCTCCTTCCTGATGAATCCCTCAATCTCCCCGAATACGCCGCCACCATCCCAATCGGCGCGACGGAAGGCCGAATCTCGGCCACCCCGCCCCCGGAATCTCCTTGAGCCGGACCAGAAACCTCATCGCTCCTTCTCCTGTTCATAACGTCAGATTTCGCGAGCTTCGCTGCCTTTCCCAGTTTTCCCTGGCAAGAATCGTGTTACCTGTGGCAGGTCATCGAGCCGAGATGCGAAAGCGAGGATATCCGCGAAGAATCGAGAATCCGGTGAATTGGCGGGGTCGGATCGTGGAATCCAGCCTCGGAGCGGGTATCCTGGAAGGGGCTGGTTGCCCGGCGGCACCTCTTCCTCTGTCTCTCCGACCGATCGGTTGTGGGCTCTTTGCGGGTCG
>DAIDJI010000220.1 GCA_027451455.1 Planctomycetales bacterium
GTCGTTCGGCGTCTATCAGCGCGACGGGGCGGCCACGACCGTGACGGTCCGGTTCGCACCCGAGGCGGCGCGGTACATCCAGGAATCGCGGTGGCACGCGTGCGAGCGGTTGACGCCGCAGCCCGACGGCGGGGTGGAGGCGGAGTTCCGGCTTTCCAGTACCGAGGAACTGAAACGATGGGTGCTGGGCTTCGGGGCCAAGGCGGTGGTCCTGGGGCCAGAATCGCTGCGGCGCGAGATCGCCGAAGAGCTGGCCGCCCTTGCGGCAGCCTATGCCACCCCGGCCCACCCGCTGAACGTCAGCCGGGGCGGCAAGCCGCTCGTCGGTCCCCGGGGGATGCGGGACGTCGAGGTCGGCGAATCCGAGTCCACGGAGGTCGGCCGATGCCGATGATTGATCTCACCCCCGGCCTGCCCGAGGGAGAAGTTCGGTCGACGGGGGATAGCTGGCCCCGGGGAGGTGTCCCGATCACGGGACCTCGCCTCGTTCGGGCTTCGCGATCGAACGGAGCGATCGTCGGACAAGGTGCCAGGATGATGCCGGCGTTCGCGAATCGACCGAGGTATCCTCTTCGAGATCGCCCGAGGGCGTCATAGTCTCGCGTGGCTGCGGATTCCTACCGGTTAGGAATACGCACGTCTGCTCAACGCCCGTAGGCGTAGGGTTCAGCCATCAAAATATCCCCTCAGTCGGCCCAGGAACAACCAGCATTTTTTCCCCAGGCCGGTTGATTCTTCGACCTCGAGGCGGGATTTACTGGTAAGATCGCGGCCTAGTTAGCAAGACTCACGTCATTCGGAGGGATGATTCGTGACGACCGAATTGCGAGTGGACTGGAAGATCGGATCGCCGTATATGGACCTGATCCGACGACTGACTGCCGCCGCGGCCCGGGGCTGGAAGGATCGTGATCCATTCGAGGCCCTGTCGGCGGTCTGGTCGGGGTTGAGCACTCTCTATCCCGAAGACTCGCTGGTCGATCCGGCCGACGGGCTCCTCCGGACGATCGTACACCGGCGAGTCTCGAACGACCTCAGCCGATCGAAGGGAAGGGCGACGATAGGGGACCGGTTGGTCTCCTCGGACCCAGGGATTTTCGAGGTCCCCGACTCAAGCTCCCCGTCCCCGGATCGAGAACTGGAGGACCAAGAACTGATCGATCGGTTCTGGGCCGAGCTGGCCGGCCTGAGCCACAGGCGCCGAGAGGCCGTGCTCTGCAAGCTGGGCCTGGCACGCGTCGGGTCGGCCGTCGAACTGGCCCGGAGCTGGGGCACCTCGCCGCAGAATGTCCACAGGCTGGCGAAGAAGGGGCTGGAACAACTCCGGGCCGCCCTCGCCGAATTCGAGTGAGGGCCAGCCGGGCCATCCGTGTAAGTCATCGCCGCGAGGATACGATCGAGGAACATGCCGATGGTCGACTTGGCGTTCGAGATCCGCGGGGGCCCGATCCCCCTCGACTATGGTTACGCCCTCTTCGGAGCAATCAGCCGGATCGTACCGGCGATCCATGGCGACCAGCGGATCGGCGTCCACCCAATCCGGGGCGTGAAGCTGGCCCGAGGGCGGCTCACACTCGTGCCCCGTTCCCGTCTCCGCCTTCGACTTCCCGAGGAAGAGATCGGCGCTTACCTGCCCCTGGGCGGAGTTCGACTCGACCTTGACGGTACACCCATTGAAGTCGGCTTTCCCCGCGCGGAGCCACTGCGTCCCCGGCCATCGCTGATCTCTCGCCTGGTGACGATCGGTCATCACCAAGAGCCCGAGGGCTTCCTCGATAGCGCCCGCCGTCGGCTCACCGAGATGAGCATCCAGGCCACCGCCTCATACTTGCCCTCGCCGGACCCCGCGCGAGCTGGAGAGCCCAGCCGCCGTATTCTCGTGGTCAAGGGCCGTCGGATCGTCGGCTATCCGCTGCGGATCGACGGCCTGACGGCCGAGGAATCGCTGACGGTCCAGGAGCAGGGCATCGGCAGCCGGAGGCGGATGGGATGTGGTGTGTTCGTGGCGGAGGGAGGAGCTCCGACCCATGCGTAGCCCCCGACCTGCGACGAACCCCAGCGAGCCGATGGCCAAGCCCAACAGGACGCTGATCGAACACACCGACGACGTCGTGGTGGCATTCCGGTCGATGTTCGGTTCGGAAGAGAACCCGACGGAGCTCGCGCGACGCTGGCTCGTCTTCTTCCGGCTCGGCGAGACCGACCTCAGATCCTTCCTTCGCAATGGCTTGCTTAGCTGCCGCGTGCATGATTGGGGCAAGGCGAACACAGGCTTCACTGCGATGCTCTTCCGGACCGGTGTCCAGTCGGTCCGGCACGAGGTCATCTCGGCCCTGATCCTGACGCAACCGTCGATGTGGGCCTGGCTCGAAGGTATCGAAGGGATCGACTTGCCGCTGGTGCTCGCCGCCGTGGCCGGGCACCATTTCAAGGCTGCGGAGCCGGAAAGCTGGGAAAATCCCGCCGAGTTCGGAACGATCCAGCCGGATGCTCCCGAGGTCTTCGCCCTGACCTGGCCCCATCCGAAGGTCCGCGCCGAGGTTGACGCCCTGGCGCAAGAGTTCGGCATTTCCGGTCCCATCCCGGACGACGTGCCGAGCATCTGGAGGGTCGGGAGGCCGAGGCCTGATGCAGCGGACTACAAGAAGGAGGGGCGCAAGCGGGCTTGTCGGCTCCTCAATGGATTGCGGGACGAGATCCAGGGCCGTCCCGCGGAGTCACGCTCCCGGATGCTCCGCGCCCTGCGCTCGGCCCTGATCGCCGCCGACTCGGCCGGCTCGGCGCTCTTCCGCACCCACGACGAGGCGGGTGGTGGAGGCGATGTCCGCGACCACATCCGCAACTGGATCGCCGAGGCATTTGAACCCGAAAAGCGGCTGGACGAGGCACGGATCTGGTCCGCGGTCATCAACCCGCGGATCAGCACGACCACCGCCCCGGACCGTATCTTCCCGTGGAATGAGTTCCAGGAAGCGTGCGCCGACCCGGCCCGCGTCCCGGCTCGGGCGCTCCTGCTCGCCCCGTGCGGCAGCGGCAAGACGCTCGCGGCCTGGAGATGGATCGCGGCCCGATGTCGGGAACGGCCGATTGCCCGGGCCATCTTCCTCTACCCGACGCGGGGGACCGCGACCGAGGGATTCCGCGATTACGTCGGCCACGCCGGCCCCGAGCTCGCCGCCCTGGTCCACGGCACGGCCCAACTCGACCTGGAGCATATCCGGCCCGACCCGGGCAGCGAGGATCGCATCGGCCAGGCCCGTCTCTTCTCGCTCCAGCAATGGCCGAGG
The DNA here is from genome assembly GCA_027451455.1 of Planctomycetales bacterium. GTDB lineage: Bacteria > Planctomycetota > Planctomycetia > Isosphaerales > Isosphaeraceae > JAKAUH01. The sequence goes on from DAIDJI010000220.1 coordinate 3,288, forward strand.
CGGGTGTTCTCGGCGACGGTGGACCAGTTCCTCGCCTTTCTCCAGCACGACTACGGGTCTACATGCCTCCTGCCCCTACTGGCCGATTCGGCGCTCGTCCTCGACGAGGTCCACAGCTACGACCGGGGTATGTTCACCGCCCTGACCCAGTTCCTCGAGCACTTTGATATCCCCGTCCTGGCGATGACCGCCACGATGCTCGAACGTCGCAAGACGGACCTCACCCCCTACCTGACCGAGGTGAATGGGCTCGACTTCAGTCGGGACGATTCGCGGCTGCGGCTCATCGCTAATCACCCTCGGTACGAGGTGAGCTGGGTCGCCGGGAAGGACGAGGCCAGGGTCGCGGCAGAGACGGCCTTGCGAGAAAACCTACGCGTGCTCTGGGTCGTCAACCGGGTCGATCGTGCCCAGGAACTGGCCCACGAATTTTCCAGGAACCTGGATGCCGATCGCCCGACGACGCGTTCCGGGGCCAACCTGTTCGTCTATCACAGCCGTTTCCGACTGCGTGACCGCCGCGTGCGTCATGAAGAAGTCGTCGCCGCATTCAGGCGCATCGAAGGGCATGAACCAAGGGCCATGCTAGCCCTCACGACCCAGGTCTGCGAACTTTCACTCGACCTGGATTGTGATGTGTTGATCACGGAATTTGCCCCTGTCTCCGCGCTCATCCAGCGGTTCGGTCGCTGCTGCCGCGACCAGAAGGCTCACGAGACTGGGAGAACTGGTCGGGCGATCCTCTACCCCCCCGAGTCGACCGAGCCGTACACCGCGGACGAGATGATGGACGTCCCGGGGTTCGTCGGCGAGATCGCCGGCAAGGTTGTCTCGCAGGCGGGTCTGGAGGAGCAGATTGCGACGCTCAATGGGAAGGGATTCCTCTCCAAGCCTGCCCGTTTCATCGCCGACGGCCCCTGGGCCGCCGCCGGCCAGGACCACTTCCGTGACGGTGAAGAATACACATGTCAGGCGATCTTGCCGGGCGACGAGGGCGAGTACCAGACGCTCGACCGGCCCCCGACGAGGTATCGCGCCCAGGAGCTCATCGTGCCGATCCTGAAGAAGGATGCCGACCGGTCGAAGAGGCCGCTCTGGATGCCCTCCTGGCTGACATTTGCGGAGATGCGGCGTCACGGCTACCTCCCCGCTCTGGGTTACTTCGAAAAGGCGGGCGGCGGCTTCATTATTTCCTGACCCCGATCGAGACGAGGTGATTCCCGTGGCGAAGAAGTCCGCGAAGTCCGCGGCGCCGGAGTCGGTCGAGGTCTGCTACGACCTCCGCGATCTCTCCTCGGCCCAGCACAAGGCGGGACTGGCGGGGCTGCTCTTGCAGATCGAGGACATGCGCGAACGCCGTCAGGTCGGGCAGCTACTCTCATCCTGCGAGATCCCTGAGGTCATTGAACAGACGCCGACGACGGCCAGGATTCGCTTCACGGAGCGTTCGGTCCAGGATCTCTTCGACGATCTGTACGACGCCGAGATGGTCGAGGTAAAGAGCAAGTCGAAGTGGCAGGGCGCGACGGCCAAGCGGGAAGAGCCCAATCCGAACGCCGGGCCGGGCGAGCCGAAGCGTTTGTACGTTTACGACACGGTCCGACCGAAGGGCCACTTCCTGGGGAGGTACACCGAGGGAGAGAAAGAACGTTGGCACAAGCTCTGGCGCGACATGATCTACGCCGTCCCCCGCAACAAGCCGACGACCCGTCTGGCGTACAAGAGCCGCGCCGCCGTCCCGAAGGTGCCAACCCGGGAAGGAGCCGATGCCTGGAAGGACCTGGTCGCCCGCCAGAAGGCGCTGGCGCTGGGGAAGGCCGTCACCGCCGAACTGGCCGGCTCGCTGATGCTGGCCGTGCAGGCGGCCACGGCCGAGGCCGTGCCCTTCGAGGATCGGGTCGAGACGCAGCTCCTCCTCCACTTCTGGCCGCTGACGGCCCGCGTCTTCGTCCCCCAGCGGGTCGACGCCGACGGCAAGTCCGAGTTCGTCGGCTACGCGCTGGCGATCCCGGAGGTCGAGCATCTGGGGAAATTCTGCGATCGCTACAAGCACCTGCTCGAGAGGCTCGACGCCCGGAGGAACCTGTTCCGCCCGGCGGGCGCGGTCATCGCCCTGCCCGAGCAGGGGCCGCTGGAGTTCCTCCGCGACCTCGACCGGATGGCCGCTGAGAGGGCCGTCGCCGAGGGCCCGTCCGCATATGTGGCAGGGATGGAGTTCTTCCACATGGTCGTGGCCGGCAACAACGTCAAGCTCCGGGCCCACGGGCGCATCCCGGTCGAAGAAGGGCTGCTCGAGGACTATGCGAGGATCCGACACGAATCCTCCAACCCCGTCTTCCTCGCCGGCAGGCTCCTGGGCCTTTTGCGCGCCCGGCCCTGGTATGACGAACTCGACACGGCGATCCACGAGCGGGAGTGGTGGCACTTTATCCATTCCAGTCAGGAGCGCCGCCGCACCCCGACGGCCATGATCGGCTTCGCGTGGGAAGTCGATCGGTATTTCAATCGACTCCGGTCCTGCGGACCGGATTCCTCGAACCCGGGAGCCCCTCCGATGGAACAACTCGCCGCGTCGCCCGAGGCGGTCGACGCGATCGTCTACGAGATGGTCCGCGTCTATGTCCGCGAGCGCGCCTGCGCCCGCGCCGGCGTCGACCCAGGGGAGAAGGACTGGTGGACCCGGACGGCCGACGAGCGTCGAGACGTCTGCGCGAAGCTCTTCCTCGAACTCCGATCGCGCCACGGCGACGACTTCGTCGGCCACTTCACCGATACGTTCGCCTCGGTCGCCCAGTGGCTCGACGAGGACCGTTTCCTGCTCGTCTCCCGGGCCCTGATGCGCCCGTACGCGGACGAGGACGGCCCCGACCGCCCGCGCACCCGGGACGACATCAAGACCCTGACGATGCTCGCCCTCTCCGCCCATTCCCGAAGCCTCAGGACCAGGGACACGGCCGACGCCACGGGGCCCGCCGCGCCCGAAACCGAAACGGAGAACGCCGGATGAACCTGTTCGCCACCGTGCTGACCCACCCCGCCCCGACGGCCAACTACCGGGGCGAGAGCGAGCTGAATCGGACCGTCATCCAGAAGATCGCCGACGGCCGTCACGAATATCCGATCGTCTCGCCCGAATCGATGCGGAACGCCCTCCGCGAGATCCTCGCCGCGCGGGGGCTGCCCTCCAACCGCAGGCGGCTGCAGCCGTCGGTGGGCGAGGGGGACGAGAAGCAGCAACTCGCCGTCAGCTACAGGGACCTGCCCGATCCCGAGAAGTACATCGACGACTTCATTTTCGGCTACCTCCTCGCCGTCAAGGGAGAGGAGCTCAAGCGGATCGGCAAGGAGCGGGGCAAGGGCTTCCCGCTCAAGCGGGACAGCATCCTCCGCATGAACCTGGCCAAGGCGCTGGAGCCCTATCGACATGTGACCGTCTTCACCCAGTCGCCGCTGTTCAAGGAGAACGCCTGGAAGGTCGGCGGCGAGGGTGGCACGAACTCGGCGTTGCTGCACCGCGAGACGGCGGACACGGCCTTCCAGTACCCGTTCGCGCTCAACGGCCTCGACTTCGCGGCGAAGCCCGACTGGTGCCGCGCCCTGGTCGACGCGCTGGGGGACCTGGCGGGCGTCTCGGGCAATCACGCCCGGAGCCTGTACTTCATGGCGCCCGCGAGCGTCGTGGTCCGCCTGACGGCGCGGCTGGCCCCGGGCTACGAGCAATATCACTTCAACGTCCGCCGCGACCCGGCGACGAACGAACGTCAGTACGGATCAAAGCTCATCGATCGCCTGCTCGCCGAGGAGTGTGCCCTGCCGCGTGGGGAGTTTCTTTTGGGCGGCGAGATCGTCGAGGACCTGCCGGAGTCCGGCCGGGCCAGGCTCCTCGAAGCCGGGGCGGTCCTCGACCCCGACCCGGCCCGACTGCTCGCGACGGCTGCCGACCGGCTGCTGGCCTCTTAATCCCCGGAGGCTCGTGATCCGATGATCTGGCTTTCGATCGAGGCCCCGTTCGCCGCGTGCCGCCCCATGATGGCCGGCTGGTATCGCCCGACGGCCGGCTTTCCCACCCATACGGCCCTCTACGGCCTGATCCTGAACGTCGCCGGCGTCGAGACCCGGCTCGGGGAACACGAACCCGGGCACCCCGGCAACATCCCGGCCAGCGTGACGCGCCCCGGCCTGCCGAGGTTTCGCCTGGCCCTCGGGATCCCGGACGGGGGCGACCTCCCGCGCGTCGGGACGGTCTTCCAGCAGCTCCACAATTATTCCGTCGGTTCCGGCAACGCGGGGATCAGGCCGGAGCACGCCCTCGGGCGAAAGAACAACATCGCCCCGGTCCGGCGCGAGTTTCTCTCGGACGTCCGCGCGCTCGCCGTGGTCCAGGCCGAGGAGGAACTCCTCGGCCGCATCCGGCGGGGCCTTCGCGGCGAGGGGAACGAGCGGCGGTACGGGCTGCCCTTTCTCGGAGACAACAACTTCACGCTCGACCGTCTCGAGGAGGTCGAACCGTGCGCCGGGCGTTGGTTCTCCCTGACCGACGCCGGGCGGGGCGAACGCCCCCGCGCCGGCACGACGAGGCTGACCACCTTCATCGACCGATCGATGCCCACCGGGACGCGATCGGCACTGTTCTCGCCGTCGGAGGAGCCCTCGACGACCCCGCCCGATTCGGCCCTCGTGCCGGTCGGCGACCCGTCGGCCTTCGACGGCTGGGCGAGGCGGCACCTCCCGGGATAATCCGACGGCCCCGTGCATCGGCGGGCGGGGCGGTCCTGCCCCGTGACCTCGGGGCCCGAACCTCGGACAGGAGATGGCGATGCCGAACGAACGGCAACTCGCCGGCGGCGGATCCGCCGCCGACCCGCCCCTGCGCGTCATGTCGCTCCATGCACTGGCCTACTGT
>DAIDJI010000221.1 GCA_027451455.1 Planctomycetales bacterium
CCATCGGCCTGGCGGGCCAGGATCTGGAACTGGGCGGCCCGTTCGGCGGCGGTCAGGCGATATTGCTCCTGGGTTTCGTCGTCGGGGTCGAGGATTACCAGGCCCTGTTCGCCGTCGATGATGGCCCAGAGGCAATGACGGGCGGAGTCGAGAACGGGTCCGAGCCCGGCGACGGCGGGGACCTCCAGAGCCGCGGCAACGATCGCGGTGTGGCTGGCACGCCCGCCGGCCTCGGTGGCGAACCCCGGGACCAGGCGGGGATCCAGACTGGCGGCCTCACTCGGGCTCAGGTCATGCGCCAGGACGATGGAGGGCCCGCCCAGCCGTTCCTGAAACGGTTCGGGCCGGCCGCCGGCGAGGTGGCCGAGGATCCGGTCCTCGATGTCGCGGACATCAGCCGCCCGGGCGGAGAGTCGCGACCCTTGCAGCCGCTCCAGTCGGGCGGCGTAGCCTTCCAGGACCTCCAGCACGGCGTGCTCGGCGGGGATTCGGTCGCGCTCGACCCGTTCGCGGGCCTCGCGTCCGAGAGTGGGGTCGGCGATCATCCGGGCGTGGGCCGAAAGGATCTCGGCGTACTGCGGCCCGAGTCGTCGACTGACCTCCACCGCGTCGGCCTCGGCGGCTGCCCGCGCTGCGTCGAGCCCGGCGCCGAGGCGGACCAGCTCCTCGGAGACATCCTCCTCGGCGAGAGATCCGGTCGGCAGGGCCAGGCCGCGGCGGTCGAGAACGACCACGGGGCCCTGAGCGATTCCGGGGCTGATGGCGATCCCGCGAAGGATCTGCATCGGCCTCAGGGCGGGGCGCGAGATCGGATTGCCTGCCGACGATGGCCGCATGCCAGAATTCCAGGGGACGGGACGGTCGGATGGGGCTGGGCCAGGAGCGGGGAGACGACGAGGTCGAGCCCCGCGCGGAAGCGGTGTCAAGTCAGGCCCTGAGCCTCGTGATCCGGACGCTTGCCGGCCCCGGGACTTCATCGGGCCGGCCCCGTGCTGGGGGAATCGGCGACCGACTCGCCCTCCTCTTCCTCGTGGAACCGGGCGGCGACCAGTTCGGCCAGGGCCTCGATGGCCTGGCCGGCATCGGGGCCGCGGGCCTCCAGCTCGAGGCGGGTGCCGCACTCGGCGGCCATCATGGTCAGCTCCAGCAGACTCTTCCCATTGAACACATTGCTATTATGGCGGACGCGGACCTCGGACTGAAACCGCGACGCCAGTTCAACGAACTTCATCGCGGGCCGGACGTGCAGGCCAAGGCCGTTGGTGATCTCGACTTGGCGATGGGCAACCGGACTCTCGTGGCTCATCGGCAACTCGATCGGCTTGGGACGGGCACGGGCGGCTCGGCTCGGGCCCCCGAGGGCTCCGCGCGGGGATGTGACTTTCGGGCTGGCGGTCGAAAAGCCTCCGCCGACCGACCGGGCCACCCCTCACCACGACGGTCGGGGCCGTCTTCAGATCCACGACTTTTCCCTGACGCCCAGGCCGATGGCTCGGTGCGCCTCGTCTTCCTCTCACTTCAACGCCTACCTGATCAGGCTGACCCCTGGTCGGCCTCTTCCAGCACCTCGATGATGTTCTCCTGCGTCCGCGCCTGGCGGAGGAAGTGGACAAACCGCTCCTCCTTCAGGTGGCGCGAGATGTTTTCGAGCGCCCGGAGGTGGTCCCCCGGCTGATTCTGGGGCGAGACGAGCAGGAAGAAGATATCGACGGGCTCGCCGTCCAGCGCCGCGAAGTCGACACCGCGCCGCGAGAGCGCCACGGTACCGATCAGCTTCTGGAGGGTCGGGTGCCTCGTGTGCGGTACGGCCACTCCCTGGCCGATCCCGGTCGAGCCCAGCTCTTCCCGGCTGAGGATGGCCCGGATCACGCTCTCCGTGTCGTGATCGGCCAGGCGACCGGCCCGGTGGAGGCTCCCCACCATCTCGCGGATCGCCTCTTCCTTCCCGCCGGCTTGCAAGTCGACCACGACCGCTTCGCGAACCACGAAATCCAAGAGCTTCATCCAACCCTCCATCGGCGGGCCGATCGGCCGGGATCGGGCTCCTCGCCCATGGAACCGAGCCGTGGGCCTCGTGGGCCCCGAGCGCGGGCCCCGCCGAGGATTGGCCCGCGTCATCTCCCGCCACTCACCGCAACTCCCGAGGCCCTGGGACCGGCCGGGGGACTTCCCACCCTGCTCGCATCAAGGGGTAGCCGAGCCCCCTTGCGGCACGTCCCCCTTGTGATTCTGGACCTTCTCTTTGTACCGCCGCAACTGATTCTCAATGCTATGCACGCAGGCGTCCATGGCGGCCTCGGGCGTCGCTGCGCTCTCGCGGGCCACGAAATCGTGCTTGTGCTCGGCCGAGACGTGGATCTGAATTTCCCAGGCGTGCTTGACGTGGTCGACTGCCACCTCGATCGCCATCAGGCGGGCGAAGTATTTTTGCAGCTTCTCGGCCTTATCGTGCAAGTAGCGCTGTTGCTCGGCGTCCAGTCCCCCATGGCGGGACGAAATCTCGATTTGCACCCACTGGCTCCCTGGCTAAATCTCAAGCCTTCCGCGCCGTCAACGGCCGGTGGCGACCACAAAAAATTAACCCGGCGACATCGGTATGGTCAAGACCGCTCCCCTCCCGGCCTCTCACGATCGGCTTTCCACTCGCAAATTCGGGGCCTCTGAACAGGGCGAGGGGCTATCGGCGCGCCCTCTGATCTCGTATCGTCGGGAACGCGGATCAGCGGAGGCTCAAGGGTTCGGCAGGGATCCGTCCTCTTGAGTTATTTTAGGCGTTGTGCGGAGGATCCGGGCTTGGTCTGGGTGCAAAGGTACGATCCGATCGGGGCGTGGCCGATCTCGACGCTGATGGCAGGGCTGCCGGTTGTGGTGCTGCTGGGCCTGCTGGCCTCGGGGCGGGTGGGGGCCTGGAAATCCGCGATGGCCGGGCTTTTGACCGCCTGTTTGGTGGCCTGGCGGATTTTCGAGATGCCGGTCGAGATGGTGGCGGGCGGGGTGCTGGTTGGGCTTGTTTTTGCGATGGTCCGGATCATCTGGCTGATCATCGCGGCGGTCTTCCTCTACGACATCGCGGTGGAGACCGGGCAATTCGAGGTGATGAAGGCATCGATCGCGAGGCTCTCGGCGGATCGACGGCTACAGGCGGTGCTGGTGGCCTTTTGCTTCGGTGCATTGATCGAGGGAGCGGCCGGTTTCGGGGCGCCGGTGGCGATCTCGGCGGCGTTCCTGGTGGGACTCGGCTTCCGGCCGTTCCAGGCTGCATTGCTCTGCCTGATTGCCAACACGGCGCCGGTGGCCTGGGGCGGTATCGGCATCCCGATCCTGACGCTCAGCAGTGTGACCGGCCTGGACGTCAACGCCCTGAGTGCGACTGCGGGGCGTATTTTGCCCATTCTCTCGCTGGTCGTTCCGTTCTGGCTGGTCGCGACCCTGACGTCCTTCCGGAAAACCTGGGAGGTTCGGGTCCCGCTTGTGGTGATCGGCGGGACGTTTGCCACGGTGCAGTTCCTCTGGTCGAATTTCGTCGGCTTTGAACTGGTGGACATCATCTCGTCGGTCTCCGGACTGGCGGCCGGTGTGGTGGTGATCCGGTTCTGGAAGCCGAAGGAGGTCTGGCGGTTCGAGGACGATCCCGTCTCGTCGCCTTCGATCGAGAAGGATTTGACTCCTGGCCGGATCGCCCGAGCCTGGATGCCGTTCGCGATGCTGACGGCCTTCGTGCTGGTCTGGGGGATCCCGGCCTCGAAATCTCTGGGGACGCCCTCCGTGAAGGAGTGGCTGGACCAGCAACTCTCGTGGAAGCCCGAGGTCCCCTGGCTGCACCTGAAGGTGGCCCGGGGAGCGGCCGTGACCGGTCACGAGAGCTACACCGCGGCCGACCTGGAGAAGGCTCAACTCGATTTCGTCCCGCTTTCGGCGACGGGGACGGCGGTCTTCCTCTCGGCGGTCGTGGCGGGTCTGCTGCTCGGTGTGCCCTTTTCAAAAATCGTCCGGCTGTTGGCGAGGACGATCCGGCGGATGGTCCCGGCGATCGCGGCGATCCTTTGCATGCTTTCGCTGGGGTTCGTGACCAAATACGCCGGGATGGACGCGGTTCTCGGCCTGGCGTTCACCCGGACTGGTCCGACGCTTTACCCGATCTTTGGGACGCTGCTCGGCTGGCTCGGCGTGGCGCTGACGGGATCAGACACGTCGAGCAACGTCCTCTTCGGCAACCTTCAGAAGATCACGGCGCAGAAGCTGGGGCTCGACCCGATTCTAATGGCGACGGCGAACAGCACCGGCGGCGTGATGGGGAAGATGATCGACGCGCAATCGATCGTCGTGGCCGCCGCGGCGACCGGCGAGGGTGGGCACGAGGGGCAACTGCTCCGGGCCGTCCTGAGGCACAGTATCGCGTTGGCGATGATCGTGGGAGCGATCGTCTGGTTCTACGCGCACGTCGCGCCGGGGCTCGTGCCGACGGCTGCGGGGGGAGGATGAGCGGTCGGTTTGACCCTGACGCAGCCGTTGGCGTAGCATGATCGAAGCGGAGTTCGGAGGACCCTCGTACAGCCGATCGGTGACGATCCCTCTGCCCTCCCCGATCCCACGGAGCCCTCGATGCAGAAGCGGCGGAAGACCTGGCACGGTCTGATTGCAGTGATGGTGACGGCGATCTCGGGTTGCGCGGAAGAACCGAAGACCCTGGAGAATTCCCCTCCGAAGTTTCAGGGCGTCTCGGTGAGGGTTGGCGCGCTGGAGGAGGCTGGGTTGCTGGCGGGCGTCATAGCCAACCGGGGCGAGTGGGACGCCTCGCGCGGCGGAAAGATCCAGGTCGTCGAGGAACCATTGACGCTCGATAAGGCTGGAGTGGTCGACGTTTTGCTGTTCTCGGGGGATCGGCTGGGGGACCTGATCGGCGCCGACCGACTCGCTGCGATCCCCAATGAGGCGGTGAATCCCTCGCGTCGCGATCCTGCACTGGTCGATGTCCCTCAAGGATCGACCGAGGAGGAAAAGGCGGCGCCTGATCCGTTTGACTTCATGGGAATCACGACGGCCTACCGCGAGCAAGTCACGCGATACGGGAACGAGCGGGTGGCCCTTCCTTACGGCGCCTCGGCGATGGTACTGGTCTACCGACGCGACGCCTTCGATCGCGAGGCCAACCAATTGGCGGCGAAGGAAAAAGGGATCAAGCTGGCTCCCCCGAAGACCTGGGATCAGCTCGATGCGGTCGCCCGTTTCTTCCAGGGGCGAGACTGGGACGGCGACGGCAAGCCGGATAGTGGGATCGCGATCGTCCTGGGAGATGATCCGGAAGGACTCGGCGATGCGACCTACCTTGCCCGGGCCGCCAGTCTGGGACAGCATCCCGATCAGTTCTCGTTCCTGTTCGACTCGGGCAAGATGGTCCCGAGGATCGAGAGCCCGCCGTTCGTGGAGGCCCTGGGCGCGCTGGTTGGGCTGAAGGACGCCGGTCCGCCGGATATGGAGCGGTTTGATGCCGCCGCGGCGAGAGAGGCGTTTCGATCGGGGAAGGTCGCGATGCTGATCGACCGGGCCGAGCGGGCGTCGACCTGGTCCGGCGGCAAGCCGGTGGGGGTCGCGGCGCTGCCGGGATCCGATCGAGTCTTCGAGCCCGGCCTGAAAGCCTGGGCGACGCCCGGCCATCCGAACCGGCCGAGCTATCTCCCGAGGGGCGGAGGATGGCTGGTCGGCGTGCGAAAGGGGCTCTCCGGCGACCAGTTCGCGGCGGCGATCGATTTGGCGAAGTATCTGGCGAGCCCCGAGAAGTCGGACCGCATCCGAGCCGAGCGGTCCTTCCCGATGCTCCCGTTCCGGGCCGATCAGATGAGCAAGGGACTTCCTGACCCGACCTCGGCGCCCGATGTGGATGTCCGGCTCTGGTCGGAGTCGATCGGCCGGACATTTGCCGAGCGGGCGGTCCCGGGTTTGCGGATTCCGGACGCACGGGGCTACCTGGCCGATCTGGCGAAGGGCCGGGCTGCGGTCCTGGCCGGCAAGACTCCGGCCGAGGCGATGGCGGGTGTCGTCCGCGCCTGGGACGACCGGACGAAAAAGCTCGGTCCGAAGCATCAGCTTTGGCACTACAAACGCAGCCTCAACATCCGAGGGACGACCGACCGTCCCCCCGACCCCGGCACCTGAGCGTCCCCGATTTCATCGCAAGCGTCGAGGTTCCCTTGGACGAGTCCATCGACGATACGCCGTCAGCCCTCGGCGGCGACATCGAGACCGAGATCAAGGAGATGATGGGGCTCTTTGACGCCCCCTCGTTCGCTCGCCGGGGACTGGAACTGGAGGAGATGCTCCGCCGTGTTGACCTCCGATGCCGGCAGGCCCGATCGGAGCGGCTGGAGATGGTCCGGCTCCGGCTCAAACAGTGGGCGGGCGTTGCGTCTGGGCCGGGCGATGCGGCAACCATCTTTGAGGCACCGATCGATCCACTCTGGCCGCTCTCAGATGCTGAGCCGCCTCGATGGACACTCTCCCCTGCCCCAAGGCGACGGCAGCTTTCGGTGGCCCGAGACCTGATCGCCTCGGTCGAGCGGTTCAACCGGCGCTGGGATGAATTCCTCGGCTCGATCAACCTCGACGCGGCCAACACGGTGATCGACCATTACAACCGGTTTTACGTGATCGAAAAGGAATGCGTGATGGGCTCGGGGCGGCTGGCCGCCCGGTTCTTCACGCCGGTCTCGCCGATGACCGTTGAGGAAATCCGCCGCGATCACCCGATGTTGCCGGTCCCCTCACTGATCGCCCGATAGTCCCCCAGGGAGCCGATCTCGATGCCCGTTCTCGATCGCGAGGAATACATCGAGCAGGCGTATTTCTTCCACACCTTCCGCGAGAGGTTGATCGACGGCCTTCCCTCGCAGGACATCCTCGCCCGGATCGGCGAGGAACTGCTCTCGACGACCCGACTGCCGCTTGCCGTCTCGTTCCTTTACGCTGAGATCAAGGGGATCGGGCTGATGGCTCCGGCGATGGCCCGGATCGCCCACTACTTCACGCCGTTCCAGGCCCACGTGGTCAACCAGGCCGAGCTGGATTCGAGCCGGTTCGCGATGGAGCAAGCCCTCCTGATCCTTGAGCGGGAGGCGAAGTTCAAGGCCGAGAACCCTCCGCCGGCCGCACTCTTTGTCTACCAGTTTGAGGCGATCTCGCGCAACCGTCTGGGATACACGAAGGGGCTAGCCGTCATGGCCGAAGACCCCTTCTACGACGAAGACTGGAAAGATTATATCCTCACCCTTCAGACCCGGCTCGGCGACGTCGACTTCGCGGATCTGATCTTCGTCCGCTCCGAGTATTTCGTTCGAGAGCGTCGGCGGACCAACCCCGACTTCGTCCCCAAGTTTCCCGCGCTTTTTGGCGAGAAAGAAGGGAAGATCGCGCGTGCCAATCGCGGTCGCGATCCGATGTACCTCTTCTCCGCGCTCCAGCGTCAGCTTGGTTACCCTGAGGTTCCGCGCCCTCGACGTCCTGATGAACTGGAGGCCCGGGTTCTGCTTCTCGAACAGAAGATCGCTCAGCTTGAGGGACGACTCAAGGCCGCCGAAAGCGACCTTCAGCAGGACGACCTTTTCAAGCAGGTCATGGTTAAGCCCGAGGATACCGCTGGAGTTCCCATCGGCTGGGGGAAGAAGTGATTTTTTCGAAAGACGTTGTATCGTTGATTCGGAGGTCCATCGTGAGATCCCGCGCGTTTGCCGGTCTGCTCGTGGCCGGGTGCTTCGTCCCTGTTTCCGAGGGGCAGGAGCGGACCGTCATCGACGATCATTTCCCCGGTGCCTATCAGGTAGAGATCGCTGATGTGAATGGCGACCGCCGGCCGGATGTTATTGCCGTTGGCGGAGACACCTGTGCCTGGTATGAGAACCCCTCCTGGAAGAAGAGGATCGTCACGACCGGCAAGCAGTCGCCCGGGATCATCTCCAGCGCGTCGGCCGACCTCGACGGCGACGGCCGGGTGGAGATCGCCATCGCCTACGAATTCGCGATGAACCGTCCGACGACCGGTAAGCTGATGCTGGCCCGCCAGGGTGCCCAGTCCGATGATCCCTGGGCGCTCGTCCCGATCACCGAGGTCGACAGCATCCACCGCCTTCGATGGGGTGATGTTGACGGTAATCATCGCCCTGACCTCGTGGTCGCACCGATCTTTGGCCGCGATT
>DAIDJI010000222.1 GCA_027451455.1 Planctomycetales bacterium
GGCGGTCGCCTACCGGGAAAGACGGGCCCGGGCTGAGAACTTCCTCGCCGACCTCCACCGTCGCCGGGGCGAGCCGGCCGAGGCGATGGCGATGGCCGAGAAGGCCCGGCCGATCCTCGAAAAGCTCGTCGAGAACCAACCCGACGACGGCTCCCGTGTCGAGCTGGCGCGGACGTACAACATCCTCGGCCGCCTCCATCGCCAGGACGGCCAGCCCGACGAGGCCCTGAAGGCGTTCCGGCACGCCGTCGACCTCCTGGAGAACCTCGACCGCCCAGTCCCCGCCGACCAGTTCGACCTGGCCTGCAACCTGGCGCTCTGCGTCCCGATGGTCGGAGCCCGGCCCGGAACCCAGGGTGCCGACGACGACGAGGTGGTCGAGCCGGCCGAGGCCCGCCGGAGAAAGCTCTACGGCAACCGGGCGCTGGAGGTCCTCCGAAAGGCGGCCCGAGGCGGAGCCCTCACCGCCCAGACCCTCCTCGACGCCGACGACCTCGCCGCCATCCGACGCCGCGACGACTTCCGCCAACTGCTCGACGAGCTCTCGACGAAGAAATAGGAGCAGGCCGATATCGCCTCGCGATCCCCGCTCTCAACGGAGATCCGCGGCCTCGACGCCGATATCCAGTTCCTCGCAAATGGCTCGCATCTTCGATTCCGGGATCAGCCCTTCGTTGCAGCATCGGACCAGGAAGCGGTAGGTCGCCTCCGTGAAAGTTCCGCGCTCCGCGACATGCTGATCCTGGCCTGCCTTCATCCGTCGGAACCGCGGCTCGTAGCCGTCGATCACCTCCAGGGCGTGCCGGGCCTCGGAGACCCAGAAGTCGAGGTTGGCCACATGACCGGCGAGCTGATGCGTGTTGAGCGTGACGAACCGTGCCAACTGGTCGAGTTCAGCGGCCCGCGTAGCGGGTCCGCCGCAACGCCATGTTAGACAATCTCAAGCGTTACGGAGCATGCGAAGTAGAACCCCTCGTACGATGTCGTCCAGTCGCCCCCAATCATTCACTTGAGGACGAGCCGTTTTGCCTTCGTGGAGCAACTCACTCCTCGCGCTGTAGCACTCTGAAAAATACGTCGAATCCTCATCTCCAAGATTCTGAGCAACAAGCCGACGGCCAGCGGCACTGATCGATTCAAGTTTCAGGTTGCCCAAGCCGCTGACGAGAGAATCCTTCTGTCTGTCTAAAAGTCCAGAATTCCTCACTTCTTGAATATAACTATCAAGCTGATCGCGGATCGGTTGCTCTCTTCGCTCGCGTTCGGCGAGTACCTCGATAATCGTCACGAGATTGAGGAAGCGTGCCTTCGTCGCGGGCTCGAAATGGCCCAGATTGTACAACTCCAGGCCGAGACTGAGTTTAGTTGAAAGAGGCTTCGCAGTTGCAAATTCGACCGCCAGTTTCTCCGGAAACCCTTCAACGGGAAAAAAGACCGATGCGCTTCCGCTGCCTTCGGGGTGGGTAACCGGAGGGTCGTCTGCATAGACATCAAGACCGTGAACAATGTCTCTGAGTTGCTGACCGTTGAGTTCCATCCAGGCATCCTGGATCGCCGCAGAAAAGCCGGAAGTGGCACGATCTCGACCTGCATCAATCCCCATTCGAGTCTCGCACCCAACTATTGCTAACGCTTGCTTTATTTTTTCTCCGCAGAAACGCGCCGCAGCTTCGTCGGGGAATCCTGCCCCTTTGATAACGAACCATTCGGGAGCACCTGGGGTGTGATTGGCGTGATGTGGGAGCTGATGCAAGGCGATCGGCTGTGCAATGCCTGGCATCGCGAGCGCGAGTTCGTTTTCGGTGTCGACCCCGCGAATGGCTCGACCCGCCGGAGTCTGAAATCGGATTTCAAATCCGAATGTCGACACGGCGGTTCTCCTGAAATACGTCTAACTGGTTGGACACGACTTTGGCCATCTCCTCGGAGAATGACATGATCGGCCCTTCTCGCCGCCGGACAGGACGGAAGGGAAAGCGACGAGCAGACCGTGCCCGGCCGGGTGTCGGCCGGACACGGTTCCACGTGCCTCACTCCATCGACGGTCCGCCCGGCTCGTCGCCGGTCGGGAAAGGAAGGTCCGCATGCGATTCGATCAGATGATCCGGCTCGCTGACGCCCGCGTCCCCGTTGCCGTTCTCGTGCGCCGATCCGTTGCCGTCGGAGTGCGGGGTGCCGTTGCCCTCGCCGTCGTACGAGGGCTCCGCGACCGCGAGGGGCTCCGCGGGCGCCGTCGATGCCTCCGAGACCGCGACCTCGGGGACCGGTCGCGAGGCGAACCGCGCCTTGACCTGTTCCAGCCATTCCGGCTCGGGGACGCCGTACGGGCGGAACTTTTCGATCCGGTTCTCTTCCTCGCTGTAGTAAAGGGCCCGGTTCTCGCCCAGCTTGCTCGCCGCCGGCGACTCGATCAGGTTGCTCGAGTCGTTCGAGCTCATCTGGAAGAGGATCCGGTTCTCGAACTCACGGAGGCCCGTCCGGTCGAACGTCCGGTTCAGGTTGTTCGAGCTGTCGCACCAGACCAGCGTGTGGATCCCGACCGGAGGCCCATCCCGCAGGACCGTCACGAACATCTTCGACGGCGGGTCCGCCGCCGGCTCGTCGTCGTACGACCGCGACGAGAAGCCGAAGTCGTCCTCCGACTTCCTCAGATCGCGGAACCGCTGGATGTCATAGATCATCACGTAAATCGCCGGATGATCGGCCGAGGAGTCCGACTGCCGGCGGTTGATCTCCGCGGTCAGCTCGGCGTAGGTCGCCGCGAGCTCGCGCCAGGTGACGTTCTTCACCGGATGCGGCAGGACCTCGGCCAGGTGGCCGAGCCGGCCATGCAGCATCGAGTCGACCGGGCTCCCGTCCAGCAGGTAGAACTTGCACGAGCCCGACCCGACCGGCGGATGCTGCGCCGCGATCCCGATCGTCGCCATCATCAGCATCGCGAGCGCCGCCTCGTCGTTCTGGCCGACGATCAGGGCGTTGCTCCCGCTCTGCGGTCGGAAGACCACCGCTGTCGGGTCCTTGATCGCGATCGCGTCGCCCAGCCAGGCCTGGTCCGACTTCGGCGCCTCGCCCCAGACGGTCGCTTCCAGCAACGTATTCAGAAGCGGATTCTTGCTCACCTCGGCCGGCAGGTTCCCCTCGAAGACGATCGGCGGCGGCTTGTGAATCCCCTTCTCGCGGCACATCTCCTGGATCCGTTCCAGGTATTTTTCACGACGCTCGTCCGGGAGCCAGACCACCTGGAAGAGGTTGTTCCCCTCGACCATCCCGTTGGCGTCGTTGTAGATCGCCTCGCCGGGACGGGTCAGCAGTCGGGCGGCCGTGTTGTCCTCGCTGAGGATCAGGTGGGCGTCGGCCTCGGAGCATTGAAGCGCGATTCGGACGGCCATCTGGCCGAGCGTCGCCCTCGGGAGCGAGTACGAACCGCCGAGCGTCTGCGAGCCGAGGAAGACGTGCATCCCGAAGGCTCGACCCTGCCGGACGAGCCGGTCGAGCAGCAGCGAGACTTCCTGAGCGATCTTGTCGTCCTCGACGAAGAACTCCTGGAACTCGTCGATCACCAGGAGGATTCTCGGCATCGGCGGGCCCTCGGGACGGGCCTCCCGGTAGCCGTTCAGGTCCTGGCAACCGACCTGCCGGTAGATCTCGCCGCGCTCCCTCAGCTCGACGTCCAGCCGCTGAAGGACGCTCAGGCCGAACTCGCGCTCCGACTCGACCGCGATCACCCGGGCGTGCGGGAGCTGCATCGCCGCGTAGACCTTGAACTCGACGCCCTTCTTGAAGTCGATCAGGTAGAACTCGAGCTCGTTCGGGTCGTACCGGAGCGCTCCGTTGGTGATCAGGGCATGGAGCAACGTCGATTTGCCCGAGCCCGTCTTGCCCGAGGTCAACGCGTGCTGCGAGGTCCCCTTGCCCAGGATCAAATGTTGCAACTTCGTCGCGCCCGACCGGCCCAATGGGATGTCCACCGTCTTGGCCGAGCTGAAGGTCCAGAACTGGTCGGGCTTCGGCGCGATGAACTCGAACGGGACCTCGACCCGGTTCGCGTCGCGGGCCGCGGCGCCGACACGGTGGAGGATCTTCGAGAAAAGGCCCTGGTCGGGCGGGGCGTCGAGCGCCAGCGGGTATCGGCCGAGGTTCGGCTCGCGCCAGTTGAGCTTGTTATCCTTCCAGATCATGTTCACGCAGCTATTCTCGATATCCTTGATCTGGAAGCCCGAGGGAAGCTGCATCTTCGTGTCGTGGAGGATCAGGGCGTAAACGCCGCACCGCGCTCCGCTGTTGACGATGCTCACCAGCCGCTTGATCGCGTTGTCGTTGA
Source organism: Planctomycetales bacterium (assembly GCA_027451455.1). Lineage (GTDB taxonomy): Bacteria > Planctomycetota > Planctomycetia > Isosphaerales > Isosphaeraceae > JAKAUH01. The sequence goes on from DAIDJI010000222.1 coordinate 4,322, forward strand.
AGCTCGTCGGGAAGTTGGCGACGACGACGATCCGGAACGGCTCGGCGACCTCGCCGGCCATCGTGTTGTATTCCTCGATCGTCTGAAACTCGTTGCGCAAGTACTTCTGGATCACGTTCTCCATGTGCTCGGTCAGGTCGGTGAGCCGCTGCTCGATGTGCGAGGGCTCGGTCCAGATCCGACTGGTGACCAGAAGCTCGTGATAGTCGCCCAGGTGCATGAAGGCGGCGAAGTTCTCGCCCAGGCCGACCGGGTCGATGATCGTGAACCGGACCTTGCCCGCCGGAACCGAGGTCAGGAAGCGGAGCATCAGCGACTGAAGGAGCGGGATCGCCGCGTCCTTGCCGCCATCGGCCGCGCGGATCAAAACCGAGGAGAGGATCGGGAACGGAATCAGCGCAGGAAGGTCGTAGTGAGTCGTGACCGACTTCAACCGAGGGTCGCGCGGAAGGCCGTTCTCGAACTGGTTCAGATCCACGGCGAACTGGCCGAACCGAAGGCCCGGCGGAACCTCGGTCGGAGGCTTCCAGCCGTCGATCTCGGGCTGCGTCCAGTCGAGGAACCGGCGGCCCGCCTCGTCGATCACGCCGCCGAGAGCCTGGTCGAGCCGGCCCATCCCGCCGGTCCAGTCGTCGATCAGGGCCTGCCAGGTCCGGGTGTACTCGCCCTCGGTCGTCGCGTGAGTGGCCCGGTAAGCGTCGTCGAGTTCCTTGCGATCCTTTTCGTACTTTTCCTTGAGTGCGGCGATTCGAGGAGGATAGACCTCCTCGATCTTCTTGATCTGTTCCTCTCGGCGTTTGGCGATCTGTTCGACGAGCGGGGGGAACTTGACGTCGGCCGCCCTGTGGGCCTCCTGGCGGCGGCCCTCGGCTTCCTCGACGGCCTTTGCCTGAACGACCTCGGCCTCGGCGACCTTGGTGGCCCGGCGGTCCTCGAAGCTCTTGAGCTTGGACTCGAATTCCTGCTTGACCCACTCCTTGTTGGCCTCGACCTCGTGGGTGGCCGCTTCGAGGAACTTCTTCAGGGGGACCGCGTGATGGAGGACCCGGGGCCGGGCCATCTTGCCCAGCCCGATCACGCCGCCGACCATGATCAGGACGGCCAGAACGCCCCCCGCGACCCCGCCGACCGTCCACCCCATGCCGGCTCCCATCGCCAGGCCGGCGGCCGTGCCACCGCCGAGGACCAGGGCGGGGAAGATCAGGGTGGAGACCTTCGCCAGCTTCGGAAGCTTCAGCTCGTTCAGCGCGATGATCTCTTCCTCGATCCGGGTGAGATCCTCGCGAAGTCGGGTCAGCGGGTTGTCCTCGACGGCGGGCGGAGTCGTCGGGTCGAGGAGCGAGTCACCGACCGTCGCGGCCGGATCGGCCGGCTCGGCCGGCTCGGCCGGAGGGACCGGCCGGGCCTCGTAGGCGGCCATCGCCGCCGTCTCCTCCTCGGGCGTCGCGACGGCCATCTTGCCGAGTCCCTTGAAGAGAACCTCGGCCGTCTCCCGGTTGATCTCCAGGTCCTGCATCGCGGCCGACCAGTTGGCCTCGGTCGCCCGTCGCCACTTCACCCCGTCGTCTCGCGTGCCCTCGAAGAACATCAGGGCCTGCATCCGGGCCTCATCGGCGATCTTCTTCGCCCGCCGCTGCTCCTTGCGGAAGGCTTCGTCAGCCTGCTGCTTGGCACCGGTGTAGGCCGCCTCGGTGGCCTGCGTGTCGCGCTTGAAGACGGCCTCGGCCTCCTGCTTCTTCCGCGCGTACTCGGCCCGAAGCGACTCATCGTCGACCTTGAACTTCCCCGCAAGCTGCTGCGCCGCCTGCTGGTATTCCTTCTTCTCGCGATCGCGACGCCGGCCAAAGCCCAGCTCAATGTCGGATTCGCGCTTGGCCCGGTCGGCGATCAGGGCTTGCAACTCTTCGAGCGATTTCGTCTCAATCTGGATCAGGGGCGACTCGGGCATTGTCTTGTCCTTGGTCCTTAAGTCCTTGAGTCCTTAAATCTTTGAGTCCCTGGTCCTTGAGTCCCTGGCAAGAGGTCGGTCCATGTGGCGCCTGCTCAACGAGTCGGTCTGGGGCATTCGACAACTCGCCCGCGGCACCCTCCCCGGCCCGCGTCCACGATGCCAACGACCCAGATCCCAGGACCCCGGACAAAATGGACCGGAGAAACTAATCCTCCTTGCACTGGGCCCGGATCTTGCCGAGCACCTCGGAGATCTTCTCCATGCCGATGATGGCATGCTTCGCTGTATGTTCAAGGGGGACGATGTGGTTCTTTTCAAAGTCGCGCGAGGCGGGATCGTCCCAGGTTTCGGTGGCGATCTCCCACTTCTCGCGGAGGGTCTTCAGCGCGTGCTGGAGTCGTCCGGACTGGGCGCTCATGGCGGATCAGCTCCTCGCGGGTGCGGTGGTCTCGGTGGCGGATGCGGATGCGGCCTCTGCCTCCGCCTCGGCCGGGGCCTCGGCGTCGGGTGCGCTGGTGGTGGTCGAGGCGCCCGAGGTGGTGGCGCCGGTGCCGGCCTGATCCATCCTCGAAGCCGAGGGCGCGGTCGTCGAGACGTAGGCTTCGAGCGAGAGAACCATCCGCTCCAGAACGGCGAGCGACCGCTCGAAGCTCCCGCTAAGGTGATCGCCCAGCGGCTGGGAGTGCGAGTGGTACTCGGCGATCGCGTGGTGAAGCTGCGGAACCAACCGGCGAATCAGGGCCACCTTCTCCTCGGCGATCCGGAGCCGCTTGGTCGCCTCGCGCAGGGCCTCCTTCTGCTCGGTGTCGGAGACGGAGTCGCTCCCCTGCTGGCTGATCTTCCGCCGGTGGAGGTCGGAGCGTGCCTGCATCACCTCCTCACTCCGCCGCTTGACCTGCATTTGCCAGTACCCGAGCTGGTCGCGCTCCAGCCAGTCGCGCATCCGGCGGAGGTCCATATCGACCCCGCTCAGCGCATTCCGCGCGTCCTCGCCGAAGGTGATCATCGCCAGCTTGAAGTCCTTGAGCGTCTGGATCGAGTGGACGTTGGCGGCTCGGCTCATCTCATGGGTCCTTGGTCTTTGGTCCCTGGTCGCTGGTCAGGTCGTTGGCCTCTCACGGTCGATCATCACGACGCCCCGCCCCGGCCTCGTCGAGGCAGGCCGGGCGAGAGCCGCGGCGGCGTACCAAGGACAAGGACCTGGAACCAAGGACCAGGAACAAGATCAACGCTGCTGCAAGTATTCCTCGATGCGCTCGGCCTTGCGAAGCAGGAAGGGGATGTGCTGATTGGTGGAGTCCACAAACCGCTTGACCACCTGGAGGGTCTGCTCAAACTCCTCGACGAACTTGTCGTGCTCGCGGTCGCGCCACGACTGGCTGAGCCCGGCGAGCTGACCGTGAAGAGTGGTCAACTGGGTGATCATGTCGTTGTTGAACCGCTTGAGCTGGGCGGCGAAGCGCCGAAGCTCCTCCGGGTTGACGACGGCTTGAGCCATGTCGGGCCCCTTTCGAAGTCATCTGATAGCGAGACGAGGTCGAGGCGAACGGGACGCGGCCAGGAATACATGACGAGGAGCGGTCACCGGAGGCCCCGGCCGCCTCGCCATGCGTCGGCAGACGAACCCGGGGTGCCGTCGGCGGCGGGCCGCTCGCGGCCAGGACTTGCCCATCTCGATGGTATTCGAACCGGGGCCGGCTGTAAAGCGGCCGGTCCTTCGCCCCGAACGGAGTGACGAACCGATGGGCGGGCTGGATCAACCGAGGAGGGATCGAGTCATGGCGATCCAATCTGTTCGATGCATTGCGCATTGATGGACAAGATGCCGCTCAAAAACGTCCGATAGCCGACTAAGATGATCGTCGAATCGATATTTGCCGGGCTGTTTG
>DAIDJI010000223.1 GCA_027451455.1 Planctomycetales bacterium
AGGTTGGATCGATCGGCCAGCGCCTTCCGGAGCCCGACCACTTCATCGGGGCCGATCGACCCGACGCGGAGCTTCCGGAGCGCCGCCAGCCGATCTTCGAGGGTGGGTCGCGCGGCCATTCCTTCCGCCTCCGAGGAGATCCAGACCGGCGCCGATCGCCGGCAACCACGACAGCCTATGTGCGGCCCGGCTCGCGGTCAAGAAACCGCGAGGAGGGCGAACCATTCTCGTGGATAGGGGCTCCGACTCTTCCCGGGACCATCGGTCGACTCGGCTGGCGGGTACGGATACCGGCCGGTAGGTTGGAGCCGTGTGGGCGGTCGGCATTGGGCCGCGTCCGGATCATCTCGAAGAGGAGTGGTCGATGAGCCGGAGCGGGACCGAACAGGCGGTCGAGAACTCGACCGCCGATGCGGCGGCGCCGGGTGGGAGCCGCGAATTGCTCGCGCTGGCCCTGCCGCTGGTGGTCAGTCAGGGATTCATGACCGTCCAGGTCTTCCTCGACTCGGTCCTGCTTTCCTGGCACAACCAGCTAGAGATGGCCGCGACTCTCCCGGCCGTGATGTGGTACTGGCTTGCCTTCGGCTGGCTCCAGGTGACGGCTGGTTACGTCTCCACGTTCGTGGCGCAGTACACCGGCGCCGATCGCCCGGAACGGGTCGGCCCGGCCGTCTGGCAGGGGCTGCACTTCTCGGTCGTCGCCGGACTGCTGTTCCTCGTCGTGATCCCGGCGGCTCCCTCGATGATCGCCCTCGGCGGACACGCCCCGGCGTTGCAACCGATGGAGGTCGCCTATCTTCAATGCCTGGCCTTTGCCGCGTTTCCCATGCTCCTGATGGCGGCGATCAACGGCTTCTTCTCGGGCCGTGGACGGACCTGGACCGTCCTCGGGATCGAGGCGATCGGGACATCGGTGAACGTCGTCCTGGCCCAGGTCCTGATCTTCGGCCGGCTCGGGGCGCCCGAGCTGGGGATCGTCGGGGCTGGATGGGCGACGGTCGCCGGCTCCTGGGCCTCGGCGACGGTCGCGATGGCGCTTTTCCTCCGACCCTCGCTCCGTCGCGAGTTCCGGACCCTCACCGGATGGCAGTTCGAGCCGGAACTCTTCCTCAGGCTCCTGAAGTACGGCGGGCCGGCTGGGGCACAGGTCTTCCTCGACGTCCTCGTCTTCCACGTCTTCATCCAGCTCGTCGGCCGGCTTGGTGAGGCCGTCACCGCTGCCACGACACTTGCCTTCCGGCTCAACATGGTCGCCTTCCTGCCCATGATGGGCATGGGACAGGCTATCTCGATCCTCGTCGGCCAGCGCCTCGGCGCCGATCGACCCGACCTCGCCGAACGGTCCGCGTACACTGGACTACGTTGGGTCTTCGGCTACATGACCGCGGTAGCCTCGGTCTACTTATTCTTTCCCGGCCAATTGGTCGGCCTCTTCGAAGGGGGTCGTGATCCCGAGAGATTCGCGGCCGTCGCCGCCATCGTCCCGAAGCTTCTCGTTGGCGTTGCGATCTACTCGCTCTCCGACGCTGTGAACGTCTCGTTCTCCTTCGCGCTACGGGGCGCCGGCGACACGCGATTCGTCTCGCTTCTCACATTTACGCTCGCCTGGCCGATCATGGTTATTCCGACTTTCGTCATCGTGCAGAACGGCGGGAACATCTACTGGGCCTGGGGCTTTGCAACCGCCTACATCGTGACAATGGCCGCCTGCTTCGCCCTTCGCTTTCGGAGCGGTCGATGGAAATCAATGCGAGTGATTGAGCCAGCCCGCATTGAGAGGCCATCGGCCCGAGACTGATCGCGGTTGCCCGGCATCGTCCGGTTGTTTGGTCCGGAGTGAGCGTGGGTGTGCAAATTTTGGCGATATTGGCGCGCGGAATGCAGACCATCACGCCGCCGGTCTTCTTTGTCCGTGTGGGCAGAAATCCGGCCGGGTAGGGCAATAAAGGCCGATCAATTCACATCGTCCTCCCTGTCCGCCACCTTCCGATGCTCGCCGAGGGCTCGGGCGTGTGGGCCAGTTGGCGGGTCGGGTCTTCATCTACGAGCTTAACGAGGCAACCGTACCCGAACGCAAGGAGAGGCCACGCTGTGATGCGGGCCGTCCGTGCCGGGTCGAAAGGACAACTCCGATGTTGGACAGAGACGCGATGGCGGGCTCGTGGGCGATTGTGCGCGCCGGTTTGGCTTCAAGGACGAGGAGGCCACGACCCCGGATACGTCCGGCCTTTCGGCTGGAGACCCTGGAGGGTCGTGCCCTGCTTTCGGTCGCGCCACCCGCTCCGCCCACGATTCTCGTGGTCGATCAGCCCGGTGACGCTGGCTCCGGCTCAGGGCAGAGTGGCGATATCCGCTACGCCATCAAGCAGGCCGATCAGCAGTCCGGGGACAGCGTGATCGTTTTCGCGCCCAACCTCTTCGGACAGACGATCGACCTGAACTCCGGCCCGCTCCTGATCCACAAACCGTCGGGAAACCTGACAATCCTCGGCCCTGGTGTCAGGGACCTGACGATCTCCGGCGGCGGTCAATCCGGGGTCTTCCAGGTTGCTCCGACCTCGCATGCGACGATCGTAGGACTCACGATCACCGGTGGGTTCGATTCGCAGGGGGCCGGCATTGAGAATTATGGGCAACTGAACCTGGTCGATCTCACAATCACGGGGAATTTCGCGACAGAGATGGGCGGTGGCGGCGTCAATAACACTCTTTACGGTCAGTTGACAATTGACCAGAGCACCATCAGCGGCAATCTCTCGAATCTTGGCAACGGCGGTGGCATCGCCAACAGCGGGATCTTGACAATCAATGCAAGCACGATCAGCGGTAATACGGTCTCCCTTGCATCCGGCGGCGGGATTGCCAACACCGGCATGATGACCATCGGCGAGTGCACGATCGCCGATAACCAGTCCCTAATGCGTTTCGCTGGCGGGATTTATAACGATGCGACCCTGACATTGGCCGACGATACGATCAGCGCGAATACGTCCCGATTTTCGGGCGGCGGCCTGACGAATATTGCACCGCTCGGGAGGATCTCGATGAACAACACGATTGTCGATGGCAACCTCGCGCAAACCGATGCGAGCACCAACGACATCCTCGACAGTCGCGATCCTGTGGGTCTCCTTTTAACCGGCAGCCACGATCTCGTCGGGGCGGGCAATCTCGGCTTGCTCGCGAGTACCCTGGTCAACCCGAACCCGATGCTCGGCTCGCTTGCGGACAACGGCGGCCCGACTCAGACGATGGCCCTCGAGCCCGGGAGCCCAGCTCTGAACGCTGGCGACCCAACGTTGCTCCCGCCCGGCATCATCTCCGATCAGCGGGGGATGCCCTATCGGCGGGTCGTAGGCGGCCAAATCGATATCGGCTCGTATCAGGTCCAGTCGGTCCGATACGGTCGCTCGAGCATCGCGAAGAACCACCCCACGACGCTGCCGGTACTCCCGCCCGTCATCGGGCTAACGGTCAGTCCGGAGCTCACGCCGCACAGTCAGCGCGGGTCGTGGACTTTCGGCGGATGAGCCGATCTCATCCGCGGCTGGGGAGAGCGGATTCCGGTCGCATTCCCCGGCCGCGGCAGGTCATTCGCAGGGGCCGTCCTCGGCTGGAAGACCAGCAGAGTCGCTGCCTGGATCGGACGGATGACCCTGGCGGACCTCGCCGAGCAGGTAGGTCGTTTTGTGCTGCGATTCATAATACGTGCGCATGACCAACTCGGATTGGATGCCGAGCAGAATGCTCATGATCCCGGCCAGACCGAGCAATACTGTTAGCTAGGGAAGGGGGGTCTCAACGAACGGCTTTGACTTCGCCCCGGGGCCCCAGCCTAGATCCGGCCAGGGGAAGACATACTTGAAATAGAGCATCGCGGCGAAGCACCCCAGGCTCAGCACAAAAGACCAGAGTCCGAACCGGCCGAAGAAGTGCAGTGGACGCTGCGAGTATCGCTGGAGAAAGCGGATCAGGATCAGGTCGAGGACGACGTTGAACGTCCGCCCAAGTCCATACTTGGTCCGGCCGGCGGTCCTTGGGCGGTGATTGACGATCAACTCGGCGACGCGTGCCCCCTGCCAGGCGGCGAAGATCGGGATGAATCGGTGCATCTCGCCGTAAAGTCGGACCCCTTCGAGGACGCCTCGGCGATAGGCCTTCATCGTGCAGCCGAAATCGTGCAAGGGGACGCCCGATATCCGCGCGACGAGCCGGTTGGCAATCCATGAAGGAACCTTGCGCGACACCAGAGCGTCGTGACGATCCTTCCGCCATCCCGAGACGACGTCGTGCCCCTCGTCGAGAGCCGCAACGAGGCGGGGGATGTCGGCGGGGTCGTTCTGCCGGTCGCCGTCCATCGGGATCAGGACGTCGCCGCGGGCCAGATCGAGGGCCGCCGAGAGAGCCGCCGTTTGCCCGCAGTTCCGCCGGAGAAACGCCACGCGAACGTGCTCCGGGTCCGATCGCTGGATCGCTTCGAGTCGGGCGGTCGTACCGTCGATCGAGCCATCGTTGACGAAAATCAGCTCGTAAGTCCAAGGCCCGCCTCGCAGGACGGCGTCGAGCTCCTCGTGCAACGGCCCAACATTGTCTACCTCGTTGTAGACAGGGATCAGGACCGAGAGGTTGACCGATTCGCTCGCGGTTGCGGGCGCAGGCCTGGGATCGATCGTGGAGTTCATGGCGTTTGGGATCAGGCCTTTCATGAGGGCTTCGGGCTTATCCGTTGCAGAACTGGATCAAATACCTTCGGCTGATTGCCAGCGACTCGAGCCGGGCCTCTAGCGAGCCCTCGAACGACCGGTCTTCGACCTCGATGACGACATCGCCCTCGTAGCCAATATCCCCAAGCGCCGCGAAGAAGGCACCCCAGCGGACGTCCCCGCGACCCGGAATCTTCGGTGTGTGCCAGAGCTTCGGGTACGAGAGAACGCCGTGTTCATCGAGCGCCGCTCGATCGATCCGGGCGTCCTTGGCGTGGACGTGGAAGATCCGAGATCGGAACTCGGCGATCGGAGCGAGGTAGTCCATCTGCTGCCAGATGAGGTGCGAGGGGTCGTAGTTCAGGCCGAAGTTCGGGCTCGGGATGGCCTCGAACATCCTGCGCCAGATGGCGGGGGTGGTCGCCAGGTTCTTGCCGCCGGGCCATTCGTCTCGGGTGAAGAGCATCGGGCAGTTCTCGATGCCGATCTTCACCCCCTGGGACTCGGCGTGATCGACAATCGGCCGCCAGACCTCCAGGAACCGCGGCCAGTTTTCCTCGACCGACCGCGAGGGGTCGCGCCCGACGAACGAATGAACCAGACCGACGCCCAGCCTCGCGGCGGAGTCGATGACCCGCCGCAGGTGCGAGGCTGCCAACTCGGCCTCCGCCGGGTCAGGTGAGAGCGGGTTGGGATAGTATCCCAGCCCCGAGATCGCTACCTGATGGATCGAGGCAAGGTCGCGGATCTTCTCGATCGACGCAGGATTGAGACCGTCGGCATCGACGTGCGTGACGCCAGCGTAGCGGCGATCGGCCTTGCCCGGAGGCCAGCACATCAGCTCGACGCAGCTAAACCCGGCGTCGCGGGCGTAGCGGAAGACCTGCTCCAGGGTATATTCCGGCAGGATCGCCGAGACGAAGCCGAGTCTCATGGTCGCACCTGGATCGAGACCGTCGGGGAGGGGAAAACGACCTCGATGATAATGGCCGACCGCGGCTGGCCACCAGTCACTACCCGACCTCGACCCATCGTCCCTCGCTGGCGCTCCGGGCGATCGCCTCGCAGAGCCGAAGCTCGCGGTCGCCGTCGATGAAGGTCGGAAACGTTGGCGTATCCCCGGTCGATCGGCCCTCGACAATCCACCCGTAAACGTCGAGGAAGAGCTGCTTGAACGTATCGGGGAAGCCCTCGACATGCCCGCCCGGATAATGCGAGGACGACGCCGCGGCCGGGCGGAGCAGGGCGGGGTCGCGTGAGAGGAGCTGGTTCGGCCCGTGCCTCGACCCGATCCAGAGCCGATCGGGCGACTCGCTCTCCCAGGCGAACGAGCCCTCGCTCCCGGCGATCTCAATCGTCAGGCTGTTCTTTCGCCCGGCCATCACCTGCGAGACGTGAAAAACGCCACGGATCCCGCCTCCGAACCGAAGTAGCACCGCCGCGTGGTCTTCGGTTGTGACTTCAATCTCCTCGGCCACTCGGGCGCCGCCGATTGACCCGATAAACGTCTCGGAGGGGCCGACCGGCCGCATCCGACGCGGGTGGAACGTGGCGAGATCGGCGTTGACCGAAGCGATCGGCTCACCGACGAGGTACTGCGCCAGGTCCATCCAGTGCGTGCCAATGTCAGCAACGGCGCGGAGATTGGTCCCGCCGTCGGGCTCGACCCGCCAGTTGTAATCGTCGGGATAGAGCAGCCAGTCCTGGACGTACGACCCGGTGACGCTCAACACCCGCCCAATCTCGTTGTCGGCGATCCTCGCTCGGATCTCCCGACAGAGTGGGTAATAGCGGATGTTGTAGTTCACCGCCGCAGCCTGTGTCGGACGCGACCCAGCGAGATCGCGGAGCGCCATCGTCTGGTCTACCGTGATCGCCAGCGGCTTCTCACAGACCACGTGTCGTCCCGCCTCCAGCGTCCGCCGCACCTGCTCGAAGTGCTGCGCATTGGGCGAGGCGACGTGGACGACCCCGACGCGATCGTCGGCCAGCAGGTCGTCGAGGTCGCGATAGACGCGCGGGACACCGATCCGGCGAGCCGTCGCGGCGGCCCGATCGGGCGTCGAGCCGAGCAGGCCGACGACCTCGACGCCGATCCGCCGGAGCGCCTCGACGTGGACCGGGCCGATGAATCCGCCGCCGATCACGGCGGCAGCAGGGGCGTCCGGGATGACGATCGGCGAACCCATTCGATCATTCCTCCAGCTTCTTATCTGGTTGCGAGGATTCCAGGACGGCCCGCCATCGTCTCGGGACGGCCTCTCAGGCGGCTCGATACGAGATTTCGAGCGGGACCTCGACGCAGTCTTCGGGCTCGAGGAACGGCGGCATTTTGGGCAGCTCGTCGCCGACCGCAATCGGGACGACATGGGCCCGCGTGACGGCCGAGGATTCATAGGCGGCGACCGTGAGCGGCTTTCCCGCCGGCGGCTCGTGGGGACAGCCGTCGATGTAGTCCCATCTCGCGCCGTGGAGGCCCGAGTGATCGTAGCGGCCCGGCGGGATCAGGTCGATGATGAGGTGGTGGATCTTCCGGTCGAGGAACTCCGCCACTTTTTGCACGAAGGAATCCAGGGCCTGGCGCGAGGACTTGTTTCCCGGCGAGATGACATCGACGAGCGCCCCAACGCGGTCGCCGCTGACATGCCGGATCGCGACCAGGTGTTTCTTGCTGCGGTAGGCTTCCAGCTTGGTCTCGGCCGTTGACCGAATTCCTGGGCGGGCTACCAGAAGTCCACCGCCATTTGCCGGCCCCTTCGCCGCCGCCGGGTCATCAGGGGGCTGCGGGACGGGGAGTCTCTGCACATCAGGGCTAACGCCCGCGGCGAATTGCTCGGCGAGGGCGTAGTAATCGGGCGGGAGGAGGCCGTTATTCAGGTCGCGCTTGATCTGCTCGATCAGGGCGTGGTGAAAATCGTGGAAGATCCCCGCCTCGACGCGAGACCAGTCGTGAACCGGCATGGCGTCTCTCCTGTCGCGATTCAAGCCCCGGGGCCATTAGCATCCTAACAGGACGAGCTAGAACCGCATCACCCCGAGAGCGATCCCGACCGCGAGCCCGACGAAATGCGCGGCGTTGGCGATCGAGCCCACAACGCCCGTCATGCAGAGGAACAGCCAGAGGATCATGAGCCGGACCGTTCCCGTACCAACTCCCAGACCCTGCTCGGGCTCGTACAGTTCCTTCATCCAGATGTATCCGAACATCGCGTAGACGACGCCGGACATCCCCAGGACGATCTTGACCTCTCCCATTCTTTCCATCCAGGCGTACTCGCCATAGGTCGAGACCGCCGCTGCGATCAGGTAGAGAATTGCTAAACGAAGCGTACCGCGCCTCACCTCGATCATCGTGCCGAAGCGGGCGAGCCACAGCATGTTGAAAAGGATGTGCAGGTGCTGCCGCTGGGGCGCAGCTCAGGCGGCTCCTACTACCTGCTCTACACGTCGC
>DAIDJI010000224.1 GCA_027451455.1 Planctomycetales bacterium
CAGTCCTCGATCTCCCGCTGAAGGTCCCCGAGCTCGCGGATCTTCAGGCCGGTGGCCGCGGACGGGTCGGCGACGAGCTCATCATTGAGAGTCTTGAGGCGCTCGTGGCTGGAGGCGAGCCGCTGGTCGAGCTCCGCGGCTGTCCCGCTCTGCTGGGCCACCAGGTTCTTGATCCGCTGGTGATCCTTCTCGGCCAGGATCAAATCGGCCTGCGCCGCCCGGAGCGAGGCGACCTCGGCCCGAAGGCTCGCAACCTGATAGCGGACCTGCTCCTGCTGACCCTCGACCGCTCGCCATGCCTCCTCCAGCGACGAGACCAACGATCGAACCTGGTCGCGCGCCTGCTCCAGATCAGCCCGGGCCCCCTCGATCGCCCGGATCATCCCGTCAACCTGCATCCGGGCCTGCTGCCAGTCCTGCCGCTTCTGCTCAACCAGTAGCCGGTACGGCTCTCGGTCGAGTTGGACCAGCACCGCACCCTTTTCCACATAATCATTGTCGCGCACCAGCACCCGCTCGACCACGTCGGCAACCCGGCTCGGAACCGTTGACGCATCCCCTGTGACGAAGGCGTCGTCGGTCGACACGTGCGCCATGTAGCCGCGTATCCACGGTCCGCCCTTCCACGCCCCCACCACTGCCGCGACCGCCACGACGCCAGCCATCACCCAGCGGCGACCCCCTCGACTCGGCGGCGGAACGACCTCTTTTGCCTCACCCATCAGCGCGTCCTCCTCCTCGACGTGCGGACCATGCCTCGACCCATGCCCCGGCGAGGAGATTGTCCGCGCACTCACCGTCGCCACACCGTCCCCGCCCGATCCCGCCGACGCCCCCATCGTCACAGCCTCCCTGTCGGATGGAACTGACCGGTCAGTCATTTCACAAAACTGACTGGTCAGTCATTATAGAACGGGCCGGGAAACGAGCAAGGGGAGAATGGACCGGGAAACGGGCGAGAGCGAAGGACGGGAGTTTGCTAGAATGGGGGTCCCGTGGCGTGGGCGGTGCGGTGCGGCCCGTCGAGGCGTGGCCGTGGGGCAGGGGGCAGGATTGCAGGACGAGGTGACGTGTGCGAACGGCTGATCCCGCCAAGGTCAAGCGGATCATCGATGCGGCGGTCCAGCTCTTCGCGGAGCGGCCGTATCACGAGGTGAGGATGGAGGACATCGCCACGCGGGCGCAGGTGGCGAAGGGGACTCTCTACCTCCATTACAAGGACAAGGAAGACCTGTTCATCGGGATGAAAAGCACCTGGCTCCGGTCGCTGGTGGACCGGATCGAGTCGAGCCTGCGCGACGAGATGTCGCCGGAAGAGAAGCTGCTGACGATGAACCGCGAGTCGTTCTCGTTCTTCGAGACGAACCATTTCTTCCTTGAGGTTATCCAGCGGCTCGAGTCGATCCGGCTCGACGGGAAGTCGGAGTGTTTCGAGGAGCCGAGGACCCGGCTTCAGGGGCTGCTCCTCCGGATCATTCGCGAGTTTCCCTCGCGCGTGAATGCGACCGATGAAGAACTGGCTCTGGAAGTCGTGGCGATCTCGGGAATGATGAAGGAGATTCTCTTCAGCCTGCCCCGACCCTGGCCGCAGGACCTGCCGGATCGTGTCACCCGGCTCTTCCTCTACGGCTTGCAGGGTGGCGCGGCCCCGGCGCCCGACCGAAATAAACGGGGTTCGCGTGAAGTCTCCGCTCCTCAGATTCCGCCGCGGACGACCGAGAGGCGCAAGGCCGGACAACGGCGATGAGCGGAGGTCTCACTCTGGACGGAGGGCGTCGGTGAGGACCCAGGCGAGCCGGGCGCCGGCCAGGTAGAGCTGTCGCCTGACGATCGGCAGGTTGGACTCGTAGTAGGCGTCCTCAAGGACCTCGCCCGGCTCGATCCGGCGTCCGGTCCGGGGATTCTGGTAAGCCTGCTGCGCGGCGTGGAGGCTGCCGGTCGCCCAGTCTTCGATGGTCCCGTCCATCGCGGCTGAGCGACTGATGGGGTCGTCGATCGCCGAAAGTTCGGCGACCCATCGGTCTTCGCCCCGGGTCCGGTGTTCGAGGATCAGGTCGTCCCAGAGATGGTGCAGCGAGGTCTTCCGTCGGTAGAAGTGGATCTGGAGCGTGTTTCCGCCTCGGTCCTGGTGCTCGCCGACATGGAGCGGCTGGTGCAGGTCGCCGACGAGGTGGACCACGAACCGGATCGCCTGACGCCGGGCCTCCGGGGGACGTGTGCGATCGGCGAGGATCGCGCGGAACTCGCGGAGTTTCGGGACGATCTGCCCTGCGCCAGCCAGGCGGTCGTCGTAACGGTCCTCGTCGAGCGGGACGTCGGCAAAGTGCCAGGGGCCGCTGCCGTGGATGCGGGTCCGGTTTTCGTCGGCCCAGGTCGAGGCGTCGGCGAGCGATTCGCCTGGCTCGAGGATCTGGGCGATCTCTGCCCGAACGGTGGGACTGAGATGGCGGTCTGCGAACTCCGCCACCACTCGATGACCAAGCCGGCCCCACGCCCAGGCCGGTCCGGTCACTTGCCAGGTGATCACAAAAGCGATGACGAATGAGACCGTGTGCGGAGATCGTCCTCGACCAGATTGTCCCAATCGAAGGCTCATCGCTGCACCTTCCCGATCTGACGCCACTCGCCGGCAACCGCAGCCACAAGGTGCCCCGACTTGGGATGTTCCGGCTCGATATCGACCGGCAGGCCGTGCGCCCGGAGCGCCGCGGACGTCGTTGGCCCGACCGAACCGACGACGACATGCGCGGCCATCGCTTCGCGGAGTCGGTCCTCGATTCCGCTCGATCCGGCGACCTGGAGGACGTGCTCGACCTGCTGCGCCGAGGTGAACAGCGCGGCGTCGATCCGCCCCTCCGCGATCTGCGCCAGGGCCTCGGCGAGCGGCCCGGTATCCTCGGGGAGGGCCCATCGATAGACCGGGACGCGGGTGACCGTGGCGCCCCGAGTTTGGAGCCCCTCGATCAATTCGGGGACCGGCTTGCCGTATTCCTGCACGGCGACCCGCAAGCCGTTGACGGGCAGCTCGGAATCGAGGGCTGCCAGCGTCTCGCGCCAGGTGTTGGGCTCGGGGACCTTCAGGTCGATCCTCACGCCCAGCTCGCGGAGGACCGCGACTGGCTTTGGACCTCTCGCGACCACCTTCGAGCCGGTCAGGGCCTCACCCCATCCCGAGGCTGGAAGCCTGGATTCGAGGGCCTGGACCAGCATCCGGACGCCGACGCCCGTCTCAAAAATCACCACGTCGAACCGGCCCGCCAGAAGATTGTCGAGGAAGGCGACGGCTTCAACGTTATCCTCGATGGGAACCTCCCGCATCGAGGGTGCAGGAATCGCAATCCCGCCGTGCTTCTCGACCAAACTCGCCAGCGTTCCGGCCATGCGCGACTCGAAGATCGCGACACGGAGTCCATCGAAGCCGGATTCCTCGCTCATGATCGGTTCCTCGGTCCCCTTCGGAGCGGCCGGAGATTCCCCCATTCTAATCGACGGCCGTCGTCGTGTCTTCACTGGCCATCGGGGCGTCCTGACCTCGCGATCAGCCTCTCCACTTCGGACCGCCTGATCCGGTAATCGATCAGGCGCCGAGCGACCTGCTCATTCTGCCCCTGTTTCGGAGAGACAGGGTCCAGCGGCCATTGAATCGGGGGTAATCAACAAAAAGAATTTTGGTGTAATTGGCTCGAGCAGGAGTCAGGTCGGCGGCGTCAGCAGCGCACGGCCAAGGCAGCGGGCCGGATCGATCACCGGGTGACCTGGCGCGAGTGGTTCATTCGTCTCCCGGTTCCGTCATCGTGGGACACCACCTATTTCCGTGGCGAGTCCTCCCTTTACGATTACAATAGACGATGATCGCCTGGGAGCGTCCCGGGGGAGATTGGACGTTGCAGACGAGACGCAGCGCGCATGGAGACGGTAACCAGAGACCTCCCGCTCGTCGGGCTGACGATGGGGGACGTGGCGGGGATTGGCCCCGAGTTAATCGCACGGGCCTGGCTGGATTCCGATTTCCATGCCCTGGCGCGGCCGATTGTCATCGGCGATCCGGAGATTCTCCTCCGGGCTTTGCAGCTTGTCGGGGCGGCCAACGGCGTGCGGATCCAAAGGATCAAAGATCCGAGGCAGGCCGAACCGTCCCGGTTCACGATTCCTTGCCTCACCGTTCTGGAGGCTGGCGACGACCTGGCCGACGTCCGTCCAGGCACGGTTGATCCCCGAGCGGGGCGAGCCTCGTACGCTTTTCTGAGCGAGGCCACCGACCTCGCGATGGCGGGCCGCCTCGACGCGATCGTGACGCTCCCGCTCAACAAGAAGGCGCTTCACGAGGCCGGTGTCGAGCATCCCGGCCACACCGAAATCCTCGCCGAGCGTTGCGGCGCCCCCGATCACGCGATGATGCTTTACATGGAGACGGGAGGCCCATCAAATCCGTCCGCGACCGGCCTGGGCGTGATCCACGTCACGCTTCACGTCGCGTTGCGGAAGGTCTTCGAGTTGCTCCGTCGTGATGTCATCGCCTCGAAGATCCGGCTCGCGGATCGATCCATGCGACCGCTGACCGACGGCCGAAAGCCCCGGATCGCCGTGACGGCCCTGAATCCCCACGCCGGCGAGGACGGCCTCTTCGGCGACGAGGAGCAGACCATCATTCGGCCGGCGGTCGAGGACGCGATGGCCGAGGGGATCGACGTTCACGGTCCGTTCCCCAACGACACACTCTTCTATAACGCATTCCAGGGCGCCTTCGACGCCGTGGTGGCGATGTACCACGATCAGGGACACATTGCCCTGAAGACGGTCGGATTTCAGCGGGCGGTGAATGTCACGCTCGGGCTCCCGATCGTTCGGACCAGCGTGGCGCACGGGACGGCCTTCGACATCGCCTGGCAGAACCGCGCCGATGCCTCGAGCCTGATCGCCTCGACACGCGTCGCGGGCCGGATCGCCCGATGGCGAGCCTCGCATCGGGATCGCTCTACCGTCGGATGATCTCGATCTCGACCCAGTTGGTCGCGTGCTCGCCCGGCCAGAGCGACCGGACGTCGGGATCGGACCATCCGAGTTGCGGGTCGGCCGACAAATGCAGGCGAATGCGCCGAGGGCCCGGCCGTTCAATGGCTCCCTCGACTCCTTCGGCCATCGGCCCGATCGGAAACCGTTGCGTCGAGGAAGTCGCGCCGGCGGTCCCCTGTCCCGAGACAATCAGACTCCCGGCCGGAATGCGTTCGGGATGCCCTTCCAGCTCGACCGATATCCGGTGCGCCAGGTCGGAGGGCAGGGGTGTCTCGACCGCAAGTTGCGGCGGACGGCGGATCACCCATTCCTCGCCGATCGCAAGGTTTCGTCCGGTCGCTGAGGTGTCGTCCAGATCGGGCGGCTCCAGCCGGATCGCGGTCGTCATCGCCTCGTCGCGGACCGCATCCGAGAGAGTCAGAATGGCGTCGAGCTTCAGGGCTGGGTCGAACTCGATCGGGAAGGGGACGTGCGGCAGGTCGATCTCCCAGGAGTCGGAGAGCGTCGGCGCGGTTCTCACCTTCACCTGCAAGACCAGGCGGTGCGGTCCGATGGTCGGGAAGTCGCCCGGGATGATCGGGAACGAGGCGATCACCGGTCCGGGACGCCACTCGGAGAACTCCTCCAGCGCCGCGCGGCGGGCCCCCATGATCCGGTGCGACCATTGGAGGTCTCCGGCTTGCACCAGGGCCGGATCGTCGTCGAGAAAAGGGACGTCGTAGCGAACGGCTATCGAGATCGGGATATCGAGGTCCCTCGGATACCGGCGCCTGGCGCGCCACGAGACGGTGAATCCTCGGCGGACGAGCGCTTTCTCCTCCTCGGCGACCAGTTCGTCTTCTTTCCAGAGTCGCGCGAGGGCCCGGCCGGTGGCGTCTCGGATCGGGCCGGGCTCGACGGTGCTGAAGATTCGGAGCAATTCCCAGGCACCCGATCGGCCGAACTCGGCGGCGGCCTCGATGTCGGCGACTGTGAGGGCGGGATCAGAAAGCCGCTCGACAGCGCGGCTGGCTCGCCACGACCGGAGCAGGCGGCGACCGCCGCCGATCAGGATGATTCCCGCCATGACCAGCCAGACGGCTGACCTCGGCTCGGTCATCCATCGGCGCCGCGAGGTTTCGCCGTCGCCCAACCGCCGCGAACCTGGTCGACGCGTTGGGGTGCTCGGATTGACGGTGGGATCGTCCCGGCCCGATGGGGGCGACGATGTCGGCCTCATGATCCGGTGGCCCATCCTTGATGACGCAGGGATGTCCGCGGTCTCGACGATCGCGATCGGTGCGGGGGTTCGGCCGGCGTCTCGGCTCCGTGCTTTCGCTTTGCCTCGCCCGAACCCGCCTCCGGGGCTGGCGCACCGGCTTCGGGCTTTTCCTCGATGATCGTCGGCTTTCGGAGCCGGGCCCCGTCACCAGGCTCGTCGGTGGAAAGGGCATCGGTGAGGTCGTCGACCGCGTCCTGGACGTCGTGCAGTTCTCGGTGGATGGTCCGCATCTCGTTCCAGAGACGGTCGATCGGGTCGTCGGAGCCCTCCCGGTCGGTGATGATGAGAAGGTTATCCTCGGCGACGACGTGGTAGGTCATCCCAACCTGGTCGAGCAGCAGCTTCAGCCCGGTCTTGAGTCGGACGCCCTCCAGTTCGAGCCGGACCGTATCCTCAGCCTGGACGTTCTGCCGCTCCATCGCGGCGATGTCGAGGACAACCGGAATGCCGAGATCCTGCTTCAACTGGAGAGCGACCTGCCCGAGCGAGGTCGGCCGGCTGAACGAAAATCGGTAAGGACGTGACAGTAACTCCTGGACCGAGGCGGCCGGTACGCTCGAATTCGGGTGGACGACGTTTGATTGTCCGGGCGGTTGGGCCCGCAGCACCACCCAGTCGCTGATCGACAGGCCCATCGCTATCCCGATCAGCAGGAAGAGCGCCGCGTGGACTTTCCTGTACATGGGCTCGGTCCTCGAGTCACCCGACGGCCATCTCAATCGTGATTCAGGCTTGATTGTAACACGAACCGTTCGCTGCGGCATCAGCGATCGCGAGGTCCGGCGATGATCCATCGACCCGCCCCTCGCGGAGCGCTGAGTCGATTTCCTGAGCGGTCGGAAAGCCAAAGTCGAGACGATCAAGCACCAGCGCCGCTGCCGCCGAGCCGCGATCGGTGGCTTCACGAATCCATTCCTCGGGGACGTTTCGGAATCCGCCGTCCCATCCTCGATCCATCAGGGACGAGAGCAGAGTTGAGGCGAAGGCCTCGCCGGCGCGGTTGGTGTCGCGGGGCGGTTGCGACCTCGGGAACGCCGGCCGGATATAAGACCGACGTTCCCCCGACAGGTCGGTGAAGCGGACCTCGCACCCTTCAGGACCATCTGTGATCGCGACGACCGGAATGAGCGAGTCAACCTGCTCGCGGTCGTCGAGCGCCTGCCACTCCATCCGATTGCCGCTCAGGAAACTCACGCGATCGGCGAACCCGGCAAGCGGGTCGCGGCGATCGGTCATGTTGCGGAGCGAGGGAGCGAGGAACCGCGTTTTTGCCGTCGAATGTCGCAAGACAGGTCCGATTAGTCGATTCGGCAGAGCAGAGACGATGAGGAGATCGGTTGGCTTCGAGACTCGTGGGGTCAGCTCGTCGGGATCGATCGCCGCGTGACTGCCTCGGAAGCCGATCGCGAGTTTGTCGCCGTGCTGACCGCTCGTGACGAGTAGCGTCCAGTCGGCCGGATGATCGGGTGTCCGGATCGGGTGGTGGTCGATCCTGTACCGGCCCATCAGGTCGACGATCTTCCCGCTGATTGGGTCGGAGGTCTCTCCGATCGCCGAGACCAGCGTTCCGCCGAGGGCCGAGGCGAACCCGGCCCCCATGCCTCCGAGGTCGTCGATCCATGAGACGCCTGGGATTTGTCGTCGTCTGGCGAGCCCTGAGCGGACCGGATCGCGGAGGCGAATCGTACCGGTTGGTCCGGGCCATCCGTCCGGTGGTTGGATTTCGAGAGCCCATCCGGACGGGTCCTCGATGACGATCGACTCGCCGCGCCCGAACTCGGCGGCGCCCTCGGCGCTCTGATCGATGGGGCCTCCCTCGCCGTCGATCGTGAGCGGACCGCCGACGCGGAGGACTCGATCGAGATAGGCAGG
>DAIDJI010000225.1 GCA_027451455.1 Planctomycetales bacterium
CGGCGTGGAGGTCCCACGCCGAATCGTCGGTCATGTCGGGTCGCGACGGGGCGGCAAGACGACCGGCATTGGCTCGAATCCTGGCGGAATCCCGTCGCCCTCATCGGCCCAGACCGTGACGCAGTCGCGTCTCGGTCTGGACCTGCATCGACCCATTCGGTCGGGATTCGTTGTATAAACCAGCCCCTCGCGGGTCGTCAAGGCGGGGATTTCCTTCGAATCCCCGCGGAGATCCCGGGACGCGGTCGATGTCCGGGTTCTCCGCGAGCCTGTCCGGATACTCCCTCAGAACTTCGAGCGGTCGCTCCGAGAGAGGGGACGGACGCTGACTTCCTTGAAGAAGACCGCCTGGTTCCCGGTGACGTCGCCGTGGTTCTGGAGCCCGATGTAGCCCGAGGGCGGGCGGGGTCCACGTTCCGGCTCGTATTCCTTGGTCCGTTCGGGGATCTTCGCCGTTTCGGGGTTGAACTTGTTCACCTGGGCCCCGTTGAGATTCACCAGAATTTCTTGACCGCGGAGGACGATCTCCATCGTGTTCCACTCGCCCGTCGGCTTCGCGGGTCGGCCGGTGCTCTTCGACATGGAATAGATGGCGCCGGTGCCGTGGAACTCGTCGCTGGTGTCGCTAATCTGGATCTCGAAGCCATGATGCACGGCGTACCAGGGGTCCTTCGGCTTCTCGGCAATCCGGACGTAGACGCCTGAGTTCGCCTCCTGGCCGCCGGTCTTGTAGACGACCCGGATCACACAGTCGCCCAGCTTTTCCTTCGTGTACCAGAGCAGCCCCATGCCGCCCTCGGTCCGAATCATCCCGTCCTCGAGGACCATTTTTCCTGGTCCGACATGCTCCCAGCCGTCGAGGCTCTTGCCGTCGAAGATCGTCCGCCAGTGAGTGGGCTCGATGGTCTCCTTCTTGCTGTCCTGGCCGAAGGCGAGTCCTTCCAGTATGGTGACGGCCAGGGCGAAGGCAGACAGGGCCAGCAGGTTGTTTCGCATCAGGATACTCCGAGTGAATTCACGGGCTGAAAATCGACCTTGATCTCAAACGTAGCCGCCTACGGGGTTGAAAACAACGGTCCCGCCCGCCACGCTGAGAGAAGATAGCGCAGACGAACAATCCGCCGGGAGGTTTCGACGATGCCGAGACGCGAGGAGGCGGAGGATCTACAAACTGGGCGGCCGATCCACCGGCGCGACTGGCTGGGGATGCTCGTCGCGGCCATCTCCGCAACGCAATCTCCATCTCTTCGCGCGGCACCGCCGAAGCCGAAGCCTCTCTCACCCGAGGATACAGCGGCGGTCGAGATCGTCCGCGGGCGGGCACGAAAGTTTGGGCTCGGGCCGATCGAGGTCCGATCGACGGATCACTTCGTCGGCATCGGCGACGCCCCGCCGCGCGACTACATCGATCAGGCCCTCTACCGCTGCGAGGCGTTTGCGAAGGACTACCTCGACCACTTTGGGAAGCTGGGATTTCCACTCCGGTATCCGCCCCGCCGGATGGTCGTCGTCGCCCTGAAGGACGCCGATTCTTATCAGGTTTACAGCGGCGAGGAACGGGGAGCCGCCGTCGGCGGGCATTACGACCTGGATGTCAACCAGCTCGTTGTGTTCGACTTCCGAGGAAACCAGGCCCAACTGGCCGCCGGCGCAAAGCGGATCAATAATCTCACGCTGATCCACGAAGCAGCGCACCTGCTCTGCTACAACACCGGTCTGCTGACCACCGGCCGGGATATCCCCGACGCGATCAGCGAGGGCCTCGCCACCTACGCCGAGATCTGGAGCCCGCCCCGCCCGCGCGATCGATCCCCGATCGGCCGGGTCAATTCCGATCGGCTCGTCGTCTTCCTGAAGAACGACGTCCAGTGGATCCCGGTCGAGCGCCTGCTCGCCGACGACGGCGTCTTCCGGGAAGAGGGCACGGTTGACGTCGCCTATGCCGAGTCATGGCTCCTCGTGCATTCGCTCCTGAAGCGCCCGGAGGCGGTCGCCAGGTTCCGGGCCTACCTCGCCGGATTCCCGGCGGCCGATGCAAGGGTCGACCGCAGGGAATACGCGGCGTCGAAGCTCGGATCGCTGGGTGAGCTCGACGCGGAACTGCGCAGGAATGTCCGTCGGATGGCCGAACGCCGGCGATGAGATGGGCCGGGAGGGTCAACCGAGGACCGGGTTGAGCCCCATGTTCCGACGCATCTCGGCACGCTGCTTTTCGTAGTGCATCAGCAATTTGCGGTCCTTGAAGTGCTGGCGCTCCTTGCGTCGCTGGGCCCGCTGCATGACCCCTCGCCAGTAGATGCTGGTCAGCTCGCCCCGGCCCTTGTGCCGCCTGCGGAGCCGGGCCGCCGGCTTCTCGCCGAACGCCTCGACGATTTCGTCCTCGAGCGAGACGAAGAACTGGGCGAGGCCGGGATCGCCCTGACGGGCACAACGACCGGCGAGCTGGCGGTCAATCCGCTGCGATTCGTGGCGCTCGGTTCCGATCACGTGCAGGCCGCCGACATCCGAGACGCCCTCGCCGAGTTTGATGTCGGTCCCTCGACCGGCCATGTTCGTTGCGACCGTCACACGCCCCTTCTGGCCCGCCTGGGCGACGATCTGGGCCTCGATCTCGTGGTTCTTGGCGTTGAGAATCTGGTGCTCGATCCCTGCCTCGGCCAGGAGCCGGCTGAGCTTCTCCGACTTTTCGATCGATCGCGTACCAACGAGCACGGGAGCGTTGGCCTGGTTCCACTCGACGATCTGATCGGCGACCGCGCGGAATTTCTCCTCCTCGGTCGAGAAGACGCGGTCGGGCAGCCAGGTCCGGCGTCCGGGGCGGTTGGTCGGGACCTTGAAGACCCCAACCTTGTAGATCCGGCGCAGTTCGGAGGCATCGGTCGACGCGGTTCCGGTCATCCCGGCGAGCTTGTGATACCGCTTGAAGAAGTCCTGGACGGTCACGCGGGCGGCGGTGATCGTCTCCAGGGTGATTTCCAGTTTCTCCTTGGCCTGGATGGCCTGGTGCAGGCCATCCTGCCACTGGCGGCCGGGCATGAGTCGGCCGGTGAACTCGTCGACGATGACCACCTCGCCGTCGACGACGACGTAATCGCGGTCGCGGAGGTAGGCGATCTGAGCCCGGAGCGAGCGTTCGACGTATTCGTAGAGGTTGTCGACCGTCAGCGAGACGAACGCCGGATGCGCGGCGACGGCCTGGACCTTCCGGCGACCGGCGGCGGTCAGCTCGGCCTTGCGTTCGAGCGGATCGTACTTGTAATCCTTGACGCGTACCAGCGTCGCGGCCAGTTGATCGGCACCGTAGTAGGCGGACGACTCTTCCTGTGTCGGCTGGTTGTTGGCCCCGATGATGAGGGGGGTCCTCGCCTCGTCGATCAGGATGCTGTCGGCCTCGTCCACCATCGCGAAGTAATGGGTGCGCTGAACCGGTTTCTCGGTGTCGAGCTGCTCGTTCCGGCCGAGGAAGACCTGCTCGAACGACTTCCTGTGGCCGTCGCCCCCCATCTTGAGCCGCTTCAACTCATCCCGGAGGAAGTCGAAGCCGAGTTCCTTGGCCGTTCCGTAGGTGATATCGCATCCGTAGGCGGCCCGACGCGCGGGATCGGTCTGGCCGGTCTGGATGCAGCCGACGGTCAGGCCAAGCATCTTGTAGACCGGCGCCATCCATTCGGCGTCGCGGCGGGCGAGGTAGTCGTTGACCGTGATGACGTGGACGCCCTTGCCCGGCAGTGCGTTCAGAAAGGCCGGCATCGTGGCGACCAGCGTCTTTCCCTCGCCCGTCTCGAGCTCGGCGATGCAGCGATTGTGGATCGCGATGCTGCCGACAATCTGGACGTCGAATTGTCGCTGGCCGATGGCTCGCTTGGCGGCCTCGCGAACCATTGCGTAGGCCTCGACCAGCAAGCTGTTCAGCGAATCCCCTTGCCGGGCCTTCAGGCGGAGCCCATGGGCGCGCAGCTTGAGTTCCTCGTCGGTGCATTTCTCGAACTCAGGCTCCATCGCGTTGATTCGGTCGACGAGGAGCGAGTAACGGGCGAGCCGGCCCGAATGCGTGGGCCCGGCCATCTGCTGAACGCGATTTAACCAAGACGGTCCCAGGCGCGTCGCCATGACAATCCGACCCCCCAATCTGGCCGACCTCGCGATCTCGCGGACAATTCTCAGGGGCAGTCGGCCGCGCATGAAGTCCCGTACGAGGCGCGGCCCTACCTGCTTTCAATAGGACGTCGACTCCCCAGATTGTCCCGAGGCGATCCGGGGAATCCGGCCTCGATCTCCACGTCCGGCCTCGGATCGCACCGACTTCGGCGCCGGGTTCTCCTTCCAGTGCCGGTGCAGGACCTCCGTCGGCCGGATCTCCCAGTAATCCGCCTCCGGGATCGACGGAATCGGCCCCTTCCGACTCCAGTCGACCCACTTTTCCCATTTCTCCTCAGACGACAACTGACCTGGCGGTTCATCGCCGGGGGCATCGCCCCAGAGGATGGAGGCCCCCTCGTCGTTCTTGAGGAATAACCCGCGGTTGGCCGGGTCCATCGGGTTGATGTAGCGAATGCCGAGGGCCGGTTCGCGGGCGCGATCGATGGTTTTCATCCGGTCGCGGAGGAACGCGGCGAGCCGGGCCGCCGCCTCGATCCGACTGTTGCCGGGGGCCACCTCGGCGGCGCCAGGGCGGAGTTCCCAACGGTGGCCGACTCTGGGTTCCCTCGGTGTGGAGAGGCCAGGTCCGTTGATCGTGACCAGTCCCCGATGCTCGGCGAAGCGGCGGAGATCCTCGTCGAGGTCGTCCGGCGGCAAGAGGATCGCGGAAGCATCCACCAGGTACAATCGATCGCTGTCCCAGGGCTTGACCAGAGCGGCCGGCTCCCGGTACCGGAGCGTGACGGCCAGGCCCATCGGAGGGAAGTAGACCCGGTCCACCTTCGCGACCCAGGGACTGTTGCCCTCGAAGACGCGGGCGATCTCGTCGGCCCGGGTCGCGAGCAAAGGAATGGTCTCGGGCATCCGGGCGCGTCGGCGGAGGGCTTCGAGAAATCCTTCCGGGCCACCGCGATACCAGGAGGGCGGCGGCGGAATCAGCTCGATCGAGCGGAACGAGATCTGGTAGGCGGCCTGGGCCGCCAGCCAGTTTCGTGCGGTGCGGGCGAGGAAAAAGAGGGTCCACGATCCGATCGCAAGAGCGGCCAGGATCCAGGCCAGTCGAGCGAGGATCCGGGGGCGATCGGGCCGCTCCCCTCCCGGCGCAGGTAAGCCGAGAGGAGGCGGAGGTTCGCGGTGGTCCATCACCTGAATCCCCCCGCGGTTGGAGTCATCCCGATCGGGAGATCCCATCCGCCGTGGCCGGTCGATCCGGGCATCGATCCCTTACCAGACCTGAATCTGGAGCTCCAGCTCATAGCCGAACTGCTGCCAGACCCGTTGGCGGATCCGGTCGATGAGCTGGAGGATGTCGGCCGATCGGGCCCCGGGGTGTGCCACAATAAAATTGGCGTGGCGGTCGGAGACCTCCGCGCCGCCGACCTGGGTCCCTTTCAGACCAGCCTGCTCGATCAGGGCACCGGCGGAAACATCCGGGGATGGGTTCTTGAAGATGCAGCCGGATCGCTGGTGGGCATACGGCTGGTTTTCCTTTTTGATGATCCAGATCCGCCGCATTCGTCGGACGACGGATTCCGGGTCCTCGGGCTCGAGTTCGAACTCGGCCGAGAGGATCACCGGTTCGTCGAGGTTGGACTCTCGGTCGGCGAAGCTGAGGACCTCACGTTCGCGGACCTGGATCTGGTCGGCCGGGTCGAGAACCGTCGCCCGACGGACAATCGGACCGATGGCCCCCTGCCGCCCCCCGGCATTGCCACGGAGTGCCCCGCCGACAGTCCCAGGGATGCCGGTGAGGACCTCCAGACCGGCAAGTCCCGCCCGGGCCGACTGCGAGATCAGCGCCGTCATGGGGACAGCGGCACCAGCCTCGACGATGGGGCCACGGACCTTCACGTCGGCAAAGTGGGGACTTTCGAGAAGGATGACCAGACCTTCGACCCCCTCGTCGCGGACCAGGACATTCGAACCGCCACCGAGGATGCGGAACGGGAGGCCCTGGTCGCGACATCGCTTCAGCAGCGCGATCAGCTCGTCCGGGTTCCGAGGGCTGGCGAAGTAGGCGGCCGGCCCACCGAGCCGGAACCAGTTCCGATGCGCCATCGGCTCATCCGCCCTGACGATCCCGACGAACTCTTCGAATGGATGCATCGGCTTCGCTTCCCACCTCAATCTCGCATCGCGTCGCCCGGAGCCAGCCGGTCGCGCCTTCTGCTTCTGGAGGGCCCGACAGGCATGGAGATCGGCAGATCGGCCCAGGGGGATCCCGAGGACAGGGTGGCCTCCGCCCGTCGCGGCCCCTCGACTTTTGACTTAAGTTTAAATGTCGCAACATCGTAGCCGCGAATCGCCCGTGCGTCAAGCGACGAATTGGGCCGACTGCTGGACCGTAGAAGTCGGCCTCGCTCACTCGTTTCGCTTCGCGTTTTCCAGCGTCTGCTTGCCGTCGAGTTTCCAGGTTCCCCAGGTGTCCTTGGACCAGGCGACAACCAGCTCCATGCTCTTCTTGGTGTTGCTATCTTTCGATTCCAGGTTCGCCGCCTCCTGAATGGGGATCGGGCCGTTGGTGGTCGCTCCGTCGCGGGAGAAAACCATCATCGTCTGCGCCGTACCGTCACTGTTTTCCTGGGCGTTGATCTGCACTCCGGGGTCGAAGTTGCCGATCGCCATTTTGAGGTCGAGATAATTTTTGTAAACGCCATTGAGCCACTCCATCGCCTGCATCTCGGTTCCGGGAAGAGCCATGGTCGAGGCGGTCTGGAGGTCGAGATCGCGAATGGCCTGAGCCAGAACATGGGACTGCTGGTCGACGGTTCGCTTCGAGAAGAGCCAGCCGAAGAAGACGACCACGAGCAGGACGACAGCCGTGACCCCGATGATCTTCGCGTCCGGAAGCTTGATCTTCGAGAGTTTGTCGGAAAGTCCTTCCAGGCCGGGGATTTCGAGCGCGACTCCCCCCTCACGCGCAACGCGTTCCTTCTTCCTGGATTGACCCTTTTGGGCCGGCGGCTCGCCCATGACCGCCTGGTGGGTCGCATTGAGGTGAAAGACCTGAAGGCACTTCTTGCAAACGAGCCGGGAATTGAGCTTGTCGCGAGGTATGCGACCCCCCGCGCCACAGCGTGGACACGACATCTCGATCATGATCAGGACCCCCGTCGTCTTCTGCCGATTGGGATCCCCCGTCCGGCCCGAGGTCATCGCGGTCACCGTGTGGGACCGCCCGATCCTCCTCGCAGGTAAGCCGCCCGGGGCCGACTGCCGCTCCGCAGCGCGCGATCGCTCCTGCCAATCAGCTTAACCTCTCGCCCGAGATTCGCAACATTGTCATATCTCGGCTTCGAACGGACCTCCCTCCGGCCGGTCAGACTCATGACCGCATCAAACTACGAACGAATATTAACCTTTTTTTGAGCGGCTCCGCACAGCCGCATTTAAGAGCACAAAGCGGGGCCTCGAGGCGGCCCCCATCTCGCCAGAGTATGCCACGAAACAACTCTAGAATCGCGATGGAGCGGAATCCCGCGGCTTTGAGGAAGGTGAGACCCCGGCATCATTGCTTTTTATTTCGGACGTTCGAGGTTGACACGTAAGCGAGGATTTCCTACAATCAAAGTGAATGGTTCAGGCCCACGCCAAACCCAGGCGACACCTCGAAATGGAATGGCACCTGGATTCGGATCGGAGCGGCTAGGAGGACCATTCTTCCGAAACCTCAATGGAGAGGGTGTACGATGTCGTTGGCTCAACGTGTCCGCGAGTATCGCTATTCGAAGGGATGGGGCCCGGACGAGCTGGCGAGCCGAGCCGAGATTTCTCGGACGGCTCTTTACCAGATCGAGAGTGGCAAGACCGAGTTGCCCCGAGCGGGCACGCTCCGTCGGATTGCTCTGGCGCTCGATGTACCGATGGAGGAACTTCTGGGCAACGGCCTGGAGTCGGAGCCCGCTCCGTCAGGAATGCGGCCGACCGTGGGACGGTCGAAGTTCGGATGGTCGCCGATGGAGGAGGGTCCGGCGCGATCGAAGCTGGGTGGTCCCATTG
>DAIDJI010000226.1:0-7837 GCA_027451455.1 Planctomycetales bacterium
GTCGGGAATAGCGCCAATGGCTCGCTGGCCTTGTTCGACGGGTCGTCGTCGGGTCTCCAGATGGTCTCCTCGACGCAGGAGGTCTCGCTCCCCTCGCCGTCGGACCTTTCGTTCGCCACGTCAACCAGCGGATCGGTCTCCTTCTACGCGGCGACAGCGGGCGTGGAATCGGCCGACCTGGTGACCCTCGACCTGAGCATCGCCAGCGCGACGACTTCCGGCCTGACCACGGCCTCGGCCGCTACCGAGTCATCCTCGGTGCAACTGGTCTCGCTCGACAACGCCTCGCTCCCGCTCATTGCCTCGGTGCTGACGCTAACGCTCGACAGCGAGGGTGAGGCGGTCGCCGCGAGCCCCGAGGAGGCCGGAGCTTCGGTTGACACTGCGGGAAGCCCTTCCGCCAACTCGGGCCAGGGCTTCCGCTCCGTCGCTCCGGCCGGTCACGGCGGCGAGGAGCCCAACGACCAGGAAACGAGCGTGGGCGACGAGTCGTCCCCACCGACCGAGTTACTCCCCTGGGAGCGCTTCCTTCTGGGGATCGACGACGCTCGCCGCGCTCTCGAGCGCCGGTGGCTCTCCAATCCTGAGCCGGTCCCCTCCGAGGACCCAGGCCCGAACGCCCCCGCGGCCGTTCGCGAGGCGCCGACCGTCCCGCCCCCGCCGGCTCCTGCGCCCGCGGCAGGTTCGCAGGCTTCGACAGGCCCCAATCGTCGGGGCCCCGTCGAGGCGGGCCCAGGTCGGACGGATTCCACACCCGCCGCTGCCGTCGATGCGGCGATCGATCGGCTGGAGGCCAACCCGCGCGACGCTGAACCATCGTCTGATCGTCCGCCCACATTCCAACCGGAACGCCGGGGTGCCGCTGCGGTCGTGGTCGGGCTAGCCATCTCGTCGGCGGCGACTCGATGGCGTGACGCCAGGGCCCGCTCCCGACGCCCGACAGCCGCCGAACAACTGTCCCTCTTCCCGGTTCTCAGGTTTTAAGCCTGTAGGGTGAGTAGTCCATCGGCTGTGCGCTCGACAAGCACGACCCAATGCGAGATATCCTCAACAGGCCGACGGGCTGCTGCCGTCAGCCGGGCGAGGAAAGCCGCATGTTCGGGAGTGGCAAGGCCCCGCCCCGGAACTCCCCCGCGATCAGCCGGGGAAGCCCCTAACGCGGGGCTTCGAGTTCGACGGTCCCCTGGATCGCCTCGCCTCCTGGCGCCGGATCGACGGGGCCGGTTCAGGCGCTCTCCTTCTTCCGCTCTCGATCGGGGCTCGACTTCGGAGTGGTGATCGGCACGGGAGCGGCATCGAAGAGGCTCTTCTCCTTGCGGACGATCTCGGGGGTCACCTGGAACTTACCCTTGTCCTTGGCAGCGCGGTCGGGAAGCTCAAACATGATGTCGAGCATCAGGTCCTCAACAATGGATCGAAGACCGCGGGCGCCGGTGTCCTTCGCCTTCGCCATCTTGGCGATCTCGCCGAGCGCCTCAGCGCTGAATTCGACGTCGGCACCTTCCATCTCGAAGAAGCGTCGGTATTGCTTGACCAGGGCGTTGCGGGGCTCGGTCATGATCCGGACCAGCGCGTCTACGTCCAGCGGCATCAGCGGGCAGATCACCGGTAACCGGCCAATAAACTCGGGGATCATCCCGAACTCGAGCAGGTCGTCCGAGGTCACCTTGGTGAGCAACTCGCCAAGCTGCTCGTTGTGGGCCTCGGTCTGGGTCTGGCTGCCGAATCCGATCGTCTTGCGGCCGACCCGGCGGGCGATGATGTTCTCCAGCCCCACGAACGTCCCGCCGCAGATGAACAGGATGTTCGAGGTATCCATCTGGATGTATTGCTGCTCGGGGTGCTTGCGTCCACCCTGCGGAGGGACGTTCGCGACTGTCCCTTCCAGCATCTTCAGAAGGGCCTGCTGGACGCCTTCGCCGGAGACATCTCGGGTGATCGAGACGTTGTGCGTGGTCTTTCCGATCTTGTCGATCTCGTCGATGTAGACAATCCCGCGCTGGGCGGCTTCGAGGTCGAAATCAGCGGCGTGCAAGAGCTTCAGCAGGATGTTCTCGACGTCCTCGCCGACATAGCCGGCCTCGGTCAGCGTCGTGGCATCGCCGATGGCGAACGGGACATTGAGGATCCGGGCGAGCGTCCGGGCGAGCAGGGTCTTGCCGCAGCCGGTCGGGCCGATGAGCAGGATGTTCGACTTATCCAGCTCGATCTCCGTTTCCGGGTCCTCGCCGTGGACAAGCCGCTTGTAATGATTGTGTACCGCGACGGAAAGGACTTTCTTGGCCCGTTCCTGGCCGATCACATAGGAATCGAGCTGTTCCTTGATCTCGCGAGGGCTGGGGATGTCCGTGAAGAGTGTCTTGGGGACGCCCCGACGCCGGCGCTCCTGGTCGAGGATCGACTGGCAAAGCTCGATGCAATCGCCACAGATGTAGACGTCGCCGGGACCCTCCACCAGGGGGCCGACATCCCGGTAGCTCTTACGGCAGAACGAGCAATAGGCATTCTTCTTGGAGCCGCCGGTGCTCCCCGAGCTCATGTTTGCACCGCCGTTCCTCTTGCCCGTGCCGCCGCCGCCCGTGCCGCCGCCGCCGGTGATGTCCTTACCTGATGGCATTCTTTATCCTTTCATCCCCGATCGAGGATTGTCGCACCCGCGCCCCCTCGAACCCCCCGGGCCGACCCCCGGCGACGCCGGACCGACCCCAACCCGACGCTCGACGTTCCACCGACCTCGATCCACCTCGAACCCCGGTCTCACCGGCTCTCTCGCCCGCATCCGATCCCAGTCCGGTCGCCGACGATCCCAACCGGCCCCGGCGCTACATTATGACCCATGCGGAAAGGGAAGAGAAAAAGTTCTCGATAGGTGGACAGATTAAACGCGAACAGGTCGGGTGCCAATCCACTCCGTCGAGACCGGACCGCTGGATCGACCGCTCCATCTTCACCCGATTCCAATCTATCTTAGAGAAGCCTGATGAACCGAGCAAGGCCGGTGACTCGTCGCACCGGGGCGACTTCGTTGCGTTGTTGCGACGCCCGGACGTCGATCTTTAGCAGGCGCTCAGCAGGCGATGCAGGCACTCAAAGCTTTGCCGGGCCGTTTCCTCGGCTCCTGGGGAAAAGTCGAAGACCTCGACCGAGATCCAGCGATCGTAGCCTGACTCCTTCAACGCGGAGAGAATCGGCCGGAAGTCGAGGTCGCCCATACCCGGCCCGCGGAGGTTCGTGTCCTGGGCGTGAAAGTGCCCGGCGACGGGAGCGTATCGCCGGATCAGGTCGGGGACCGTCGTCCCCGTTTCGCCGCTCTGCGCCTTGACGTCCATGTGCAGCTTGAGCCGAGGATGCCCGACCCGTTCGATGAGCTCCATCGCCTGGGCACACGTGTTCAGAAAATCCGTCTCGCTCGGCGCCAGCGGTTCGAGGCAAAGGTCGACCCCGAACGAATCGAGCGTCGGCAGGATCTCCTCAAAAACCTCGACAGCGTATCCGGCGGCCTGGTCGTAACCAATTCCGGGCAATAGGTTACGCTGCTTCGGCGAGCCGAGCACCATCAGCGAGCCGCCGAGGTAGCGGGTTCTCTCAGCGAGCGCTTTCAGGTAGTAAGCGGTTGCCTCGCGGACAGCCTTGTCGGGCGAGGTCAGGTAATAGCCCTCGGTTTTCGCCAGAAGCCAGTGCAGGCCAATGACTTCGAGGCCGGCATCGCGAGCGATCTCTCTCAGTTCCGAACACCGAGCCTGCTTGAGATCGAAGATGGTCGGCGCGAGGGTAAACGGCGCGATCTCAATACCGTCGTAGCCGATCTCCTTGACGGTCTTGCAGATCCGGGCGAAGTCCCATCCCTCGAAGAGTTCGTTGCAAATCCCGAGTTTCATCGACCGGACTCCTGCGCGATGCGTGCAGCGTGGAGGGTATTTCGGAGGAGCATGGCGACCGTCATTGGACCTACGCCTCCGGGGACAGGCGTGATCCGCGAGGCAACGGCGGCGGCCTCATCGTAAAGCACATCGCCGCAGAGCGTCCCGTCCTCGCGTCGATGGATGCCGACATCGATCACCACGGCGCCCGGCTTGATCCAGTCGCCGCGGACCTGTTTGGGGCGTCCCATCGCAACGACCAGGATATCGGCCCGGCGAGCGATCGCGGCGGGATCAGCGGTCGCGGTATGGCAGACAGTGACGGTCGCGTCGCCGCCGGGTCCCTTCTGCATCATCAGGAGAGCCATCGGCTTCCCGACGAGCAGCGACCGCCCCAGCACGACCGCGTGCGCACCTCGCGTTTCGACCCCGGCGACGATCAGCAACTCTCGGATTCCGAGCGGTGTGCAGGGGACAAACCTCGGCCGTCCCTGGGCAAGCCGGCCGACGTTCTCGGCGTGAAGACCGTCGACATCCTTCTTTGGCGCGATCCGGTCGATGACGGCCTGCTCGTCGATCTGCGGCGGGAGCGGCATCTGGACGAGAATACCGTGGACGGCCGGATCGGCGTTGAGGCGGTCGATGGTCGAGAGCAGTTCCGCCTGGGCAACGGTCACGGGGAGCCGGAGAACGTTCCCGCTCATACCGGCCTGATTACTGGCCTTCTCCTTGCTACCGACATAGACCCGGCTGGCGGGGTCGTCGCCCACGAGAATCACGGTCAGACCCGGGACAATCCCGGTCGCCGCCCGGAAATCCGAGACTTCCTGTGTGACCTGCCGCCGGACCTCCTGCGCCAGGGCCTTCCCGTCAATGATCTGCGCCGACACCGCATCCTCCAGGTCTGGTAACATTTCTTGAAGTGGGATTCACCACAGACGATACAGAGGGCACAGAGAGGGAAAACGAATCCCGCTCGCTCTGTGATCTCTGTGTCGTCTCCGGTGAATCGAATCACGGCGACCCGAGCGCCGAGGCCGACTCTTCCTGGAAAGCCTGCCGGATGGCGGAGCGATCGGAATTGCCGATATTCGACCGCTGAATCATCAGAATGTAGATTCTTTTCTTGACGGGATCGATCCAGGCTTGCGTCCCGAAGGCACCTCCGTGGCCGAAGCTACCTGGCGAGAGCATGGCAGTAATCCCCTGCGGATGCCGGACGACGCACCAGCCGAGCCCCCACCCGTTTCCGGGCGTGAAGCCTGTTTCGAGGTCGGCGGTCTGAAGTGTCGTCATCTGCTCGACCGACTCCGGTTTGAGGTAGCGGCGTCCGTCCAACTCCCCGTGGTTCAGAATCATCTGGCAGAACCGGGCGTAATCGGGCGCGGTCGAGTAGAGCCCGCCGTTGGCGGCCGGGAACCGGTCGCGGTGGGTCGGGTTCTGGCCGGCAAGTAGGTCCTCATCTGTCGGAACCAGCTTCCCTTCCTTCTTATCGTAAGTCATTGCGACCCGCGATGTCTGCTGGTCGTTCAGGTAGAAGGCTGTATCCTTCATCCCAAGGGGGCGGAAGAGGCGTTCTTCGAGGAAACGGTCGAACGAGATGCCGGAGACGACCTCAATGATCCGCCCGGCAGTGTTGATCCCCGACTGGCAATAGACCCACTTCGACCCCGGTTCGTACCGGACCGGCCGGTCGACGTAAAGCGGGATCGCCTCGGCGAGGACCTTGACCTTCCGGGCCACTCCGGGACGGAACTCGGAAAGGCCCGAGGTGTGAGTAAGCAGGTGCCGGATGGTGATCCTGGCGGGCTTCCCATCGGCGGTCTTTAAGTCCGCGAACTCGGGGAGGTATTTCGAGACCGGGTCCTCGACCGAGAGTTTCCCCTCTTCCTGGAGCATCATCACGGCAGTCGCCGTGGTTGGCTTGGTCATCGAGGCGATCCAGAAGATCGTATCGGGGCGCATCGGGCGGTGGTTGGCGATGTTGGCGAGGCCATTGGCTTCGAGGTGGACGATCCGGTCGGGGGTTGCCACCAGCGTGACGGCGCCTGAGATCTCGTGATCGCGAACGAAGAACTCCATCCGCTCGCCGATCCGGGCGAGAACGGGCGGGCTCACCGGTTCGTCGGCAGCCCGGACGGGTACGTTTGCGAGCAGGGCCAGAGTCGCGGCGGCCTGCAAGAGCGGGACAAGGGTGCGCGGCACGTCGAGAGTCCTTTATCGGGGCGGGATTTCAATGGCCTTCCGAGAGGATCGACGAGCATTATCGAGCCGCCCCCGCGGTCGGCACAAGTGAGAAGAATCCGGCTGGAGAAGCTTCCGCGTCCGCAATCTCGGCGATAGGGCCCTCGGATCGTTTGGCCCGGCCATTGGGCGGCCCTAAGTGCTCCCCGATTCACGTCCATCCCGACTCCGGCGAGGAGACTCTCCGGTGATCAATATGCGGACCAGCCGGATAATCGGGAGGGTGGAGAGGCTCAGTCGGCGGTAGAGCCT
Organism: Planctomycetales bacterium; assembly: GCA_027451455.1. GTDB lineage: Bacteria > Planctomycetota > Planctomycetia > Isosphaerales > Isosphaeraceae > JAKAUH01. The sequence goes on from DAIDJI010000226.1 coordinate 6,357, forward strand.
GTTCAGGAGGTGGCGCCATCGGAGGATCTTCAGCGGCACGGGCAAACGAGATGACGGCCAGCAATCCGAAAATCAAAGGTTACGTCGAAACAGGACTTTCCCGTTGAATTTCCTGGAGGACATCGATGGCGCTGATCAGAGCCTGATCGATGCCCTCGCCGGTGGGGATCTCCCGGGTGACCGGCTGCGTGAACTCGCCCGGCTCCTCCCAGCGCGCGGCAAGCTGACGGTAGATCGCCCAGTCGGCATCGGAGGCGTCGTTACGTCGGCGTTCGAGACGACCTCGGACGATTTCCTCCCCGGCCCGACAAACCATCAGCCGGGCGGGAATACACCAATTCTCGGCCGCGTCGAGAAACAACCGACGGCTGACTTCCGTGCGAAAGGTTGCATCGATCAGCACACGTCGGCCTTCGAACCACTGAGCCTCCGCCCTGCGCAGGCATTCGGCATAGGTCCGCTCGGTCCATTCGGGGGCGTAGATCCCCGCCTCGAAGCCGGAGTTGAATCCGGTACCGGCGATTTCCTTGCGAACGAGGTCCGAACGGATTACGACGAAACCGGCCCGCTCAGCCAGGCCGCGAGCGAGGGTCGATTTGCCCGTTCCGGGCAGGCCCGCAACCATCACCAGGCAGGGCCGGCGCGCCGGCTCCTCCAGTTCGGAGAGAGCCAGTAGCCAATAAGCCCGCGCCCGGGCGAGTGCCTCGGTTCGCTCGGCCTCCGGTACTTCGGGCTCGTTTACCTCCATCCCATCAACTTTCCCTCGCACAGCGGCACGATAGGCGATGTAGAACGGAAGCAGCGAGCGTCCCTCCGCATCGTCAGAGGCCCGGAAGTAGGCGTTCGCGAAAGCTCGGCCCAGGTCGCGCCGGCTGTATCGAGCAAGGTCCATGACCGGGAACGCCACATCGGCCACGGGATCGGCGCATCGGAATCGATCGTTGAACTCGATGCCGTCGATAATGACCAGGTCGTCGGGAGGCTTGCAGTCAGGAAATAAATAGATATGGTCCAGTCGCAAATCGCCATGACCGTCGCGGGGAACCCCTCGCGCGGCACGCGCTTCGATCGTCGGACGAAGACCGACGAGGGTGGATTCGGTCAACTCGTGCAACCGATCGAAAACGGTCCGTCCGAGCGTGGTACCCACCTGGGCGGTTGACTGATCGAAGTTTTCCCAGGCGTTGCCGGCCACCACCTCAAAGCGGCCGAAGGCCGAGACCGACGGCCCGTCGTCAGCGCTCTCGTGAAAAGCCGCCAACCGACCTGCGAGCATCTCGAGCGCCTCGGGGCCAAGTTCGCCACGACGTAGTCGCGACAAAAACGTTGCCGATTCAGGTAGTCGGACCATCTTCACGGCCCATTCGATGACCTCGCCCTGACCCTCCATCCGCAACCCCGCCGCATCCTGGGTGACGGGCACAACCCCCAGGTAGACCGAGGGCGCCAGGCGTCGGTTAAGCTGCACCTCTCGCTCGCAA
>DAIDJI010000226.1:7847-8138 GCA_027451455.1 Planctomycetales bacterium
TCAAGGAAGCCCAGGTCGAGTGGTTTTTTAATCTTGTATACATAAAATCCGGCCAGGAAGACCACAGAGATGTGAGTCTGGCGGACCTCCACGGCTTCGACATTGATCGAGTCGGGATAGGCAGCCGGGTTGGCGAGGTCGGCGATCAGGCGAGCGAGCTTCATAAGGTCAGCCTCCAGAATCCGTCTTCGTCGATGGTAGAAGTCAGCGAGAAGGCCGTCAAATGGAGACTGTGTTCGCCGTTGTCGGGTCGAATCCGTTTCGCACATTCCCCGCTTCGGGTCTTCCGAA
>DAIDJI010000227.1 GCA_027451455.1 Planctomycetales bacterium
TCCGCTTCACGGCCGACGCCTCGCACGAGCTACGGAGCCCGCTCGCCGCGATGCGGGCGGCCGTCGAGATCGCCCTCCAGCGCCCGCGGGACCCGGACGAATACCGGACCGTCCTCGCGACGCTCGGCGAGCAATCCGAGCGGCTGACGGCCCTCGTGAACGGCCTTCTCCTGCTGGCGCGGGCGGATGCGGGAGAAGTGGCGATCCGTCGCGAGGCGGTCGACCTCTCGGCCCTCGCGTCCGACGTGGTCGAGATGTTCGAGCCGCTCGCCGAGGAGTGCGGGATTCGCCTGGCTGCCGAGGCCGCGGGCCCGGTGATCCTCGCGGGCGACCCGTCGCGCCTCCGGCAACTGATCACCAACCTCGTCGACAACGCCGTCCGGTTCACGGAGCCGGGCGGCGAGGTAGCGTTGCGGGTTCAAAAGGGGGCGGACCGGGTGATCCTTCGCGTGAAGGATACGGGGATCGGCATCCCGGCGGATTCCCTGCCGCACGTCTTCGAGCGGTTCTATCAGGCCGACGACGCCCGACGCTCCGGCGGCTGCGGGCTGGGCCTGAGCATCTGCCACTGGATCGCGAAGGCCCACGGCGGGACGATCTCCGCCGAGAGTCGAGCGGGTCAGGGGACGGAATTCACGGTCGCGTTTCCAGTGGCCGCCGCCGACCGGAAGGAGCCCACCGGCGCGACCGCGGGGACGTAGCCGACGGAGACAAGCTGGCTCCGAGAGAGGGCAAGCGCGGAGATCGATCTGGCGGGCTCACCCTGCCCGGATGGCGGGTTGGCGAGTCAGGGCAAGAGGTCGTTGACAGCGATCCTGCCGACATCGACGCCGTCGATCGTTAGCGGGACCTCCTGACCGGGCCGGTAGACCTCGATCGATCGATATTCCCCCCGGCGCGGGTTGGAATGGACCTCCACCTGTCGGTCGACCAGGTTGATGATCCAGTAGGTCGCGATCCGGCCGCGGGCGAAGGCGTCGCGCTTCGGGCCGCGGTCGCGGTCGAGGCTGGTGTCGGCGGCCTCCACGAGCAGGGCGACATCCTTCGGCCCGGGGTGGCGACGTCGATAGTCGTCCCGACCGCCGCGGACCACCGCCAGGTCCGGTTCGGGCTCGTCGAACCGGGCGATCCGGACCGGCTTCTCCTCGCGGATGGACCAGCCGGGCGGTAGCCGACGGCCGATCTGGTCGTGGGCATTCTCGACAGCCCAGACATCCGGCGGCTTCTGAGTCATCTTCGTCACCAGATAGCCATCGATCAGCTCGACGCGATTGTTGTCGAGGATGCCGGCCTCGGCCATCCGTTCGTATTCGACGACGTTCAGCCGGTAGACCTCGGGCGCGGCCAGCGATCGTGCCTGGAGTCGCGGGGCGACGGTGGACATCTCGATTCTCCCCGTGGAGGCGACGGAAACGGACTTCATCGTAAGGCCGATTCCCCGGGCGGTCGAGGGCGATCCGCGCGGTCGGCGTGGGAGCGGCCTTCAGGGGCGTCCCGACGGAGAAAACCCGCTCCGATGCCCGGCCGTCTGCCGACGGCCCTGGCCGAGATTCGTGAAACGCCGTCCCGTGTTGGCCGGGATGCGGTGCGAGGCTAAAATGAGCGAGAGGGATCAAAATGCGACCGCAACGGCCGGAGGGCGGATGTTATGCCTGCGATTTCGGAGTCGGAAGCCGCCGATAGGCTCGCCCGCGGGGTTGAGACGGCCAGACCATCGGATCTGCCGGAAATCTATTCCGAGTTGTTTCCCGATCGGCCCCCGACGGCGTCCCCGGTTGCGAGCGAGATCGCGAGTCATATCCGGAGCGGTCTCGAGGCCGAGGAGCTGGTGGACCTCTGGAACGTCGTGTTCCCGGAAGATCGCCACGTCTGGTACGACGAGGAGGAACGCGCCATCCATTTCAACGAGAAGATGGTCGGTTACGCCGATTGAGTCCATCCTACGCCCGTTCGTCCAGCGGAAACACACGATGCCGGCCACAGCCCTCCAGCACTTCGACGAGGATATTGTCAGGGCCCGAGCCATCATCGTGCAGGCGGACCCGATGAGATCGCAGAGGATTGGTTTGCGCTGAAGGTCGCAGCGTCGAGAAAAGGGAGTCGTAAGGGGATCTTGAAGCGACGCCCATTCCCCACCCATCCGTCGGCGGAGGCAGTCGGGTGACAAGCCGAGACGTCCTGGGAGTGGCCGCCATCGTTCTGGTTTACGCCTCGGCCTTCCTAGGTCTTTGGCTGATCCAGCGTCGGGCTCGAAGGCGCGTCCAGCAGGAGAAGAGGACGGGGCGACTGCCCTCGCGTCGGTCGCCGATCCGGCCAGTTCCGCCGAATCCCGTCCTGATCGCGACCGCCCTTGTGCTCCTGGCGTTTGCACCTGTGGTTTTGTGGGCTGGGGAAACAGCTCTTGGCTGGCTGATTGTACCTCCCGAAGCCTGGGAAGATCTGAGGATCCCGACCTTCCGGCAATCGTTGCGATCGACCCTGGACTGGTGGCTCATCCTGGCGGGGATTGGGTTCCTTGGAGGATTTGGCGGCTGGGTTTGCAGTCGCGTGGTCCAGTGGCTCGAGAAGCGGTTCGAGGATCGAGCCGTGTCGCGGTCGGCGGAGCTGGTGAAAGCGGGTCAACTCGACGAGGCCATCGCGACCTTGCGGCAGGCCATCGACGCCGACGGCCCGTCCAGCACACGCCTGGACCACCTGGCCGCCTGCCTGATGGACCGGGAACGCTGGGCCGAAGCCTTGCAGGTCTCGCTTGAAATCGAGGATCGCTATCCTCTCGTTCTCGTCCAGGCCAATCGTCGCCGGAAGTTCCTGGCGATCTGCCATCTGGGTCGGCCCGAGGTCGCGGCCGCTCAGTTCTTCAAGGGCTCCTCCGGCAACTGGCCGGGGGGAAGGATCGTCGATCTCTGCTCCTACTGCCAGATGCTCATCGACCTGGGCCTGATCGACCGGGCCTGGGATCAGCTCCGGTCGGCCGAGGTCCTGTACGGCCGGGGGACGATCCAGGAAGCCGAAAGGCCGCGATTCCGGAAGGAAATCGATGCCTGCCGGACCCGCCTGGCGGAGCACTTCGCCGACGAGAAGCCAGACCCTCTCGACGAGCTATGATCGGGTCGCGGACGCGGAGGATGGCTCTCTCGGTCTTCCCGGAGATCGCGCCGCCGCTGGGATGAGTCGTATTTGATTTTTTGTGTGGGCATGGTAATTTTTTGTAGGAGCCGGCTCCAGCCGGCGATTTTGGCGAGCGATTTGACTTCGAGCGGGTCGGGAGCTGGAGCTCCCTCCTACAGGGGTTGGTTTTCACGTCGATCGAGGATGGTCTTCTTGAGGAGCCGGCTCCTGTTCGATCTTCACCTCTCTCCATCGGCGTCGAGCACTGCTGCGCAGGCACGCCGGAGATACTCTTCAAAGGCCCAGTTGCCGCTGCTGCCGGTCTGTCGGGTGACGACCAGGTCGAGGCTCGGCACGAACGCGATCAACTGGCCGCCCGAGCCGGGCTTGTAGCGGGCGTCGGCCGGGATGTTCTGGCCGCCCCGGATTCCCTTCTCGGTCAGTCGCGCCGGCAGTTGCCAGCCGTGCGAAAATGTCTCGGCGTTGATCTTGAACCGCATCTCCGGACCGTGGACGTCGTGCGACGGGGCCGCGGTCTGTTCGACGAACCAACGCGGGATCACCTGCCTGCCCTCCCATTGGCCGTTGTGGAGCATGCAATAGGCGATCCGGGCCATCTCGCGCGCTGGCATCCCCAGGCCGTGCGACGGATGTCGGCCGATCTTCGGGCCCCCGTCGTAATACTGGAACCACCAGTGCTCGATCCCAAGAGGCTTGAAGAGCGCCTCGATCGCGAACTGGTCATACGGCTTGCCGGTGACGTTCTCGCAGACCAGCGAGGCGTGTGTCAGGGCGTGGGTCGAGTAGCCGCAGGCTGTCCCGGGATCGAAGGCGAGCTTCTCCGTCTTCGGGTTGCCGCTGTGGCCGAGGATATATTCCCATGTGCCGTCGTTCGCGGCGCCGGTGGCCTCGGGGCAGATGCCGGACGTGTGGTTCAGCAGTTGCTTGACCGTGATTCTTGCCTTGCGCGGGTCGCTCAGCGGTTGGGCCCAGGGGATGAAGTCGAACGCCCGGTCGTCGAAGCTCATCCTGCGCGGTGTCTTGCCCTGCTGGCTTTGCTCCGAGGCGATCGCGAGGACCGTCGCACAGACCGCCTTCGAGCACGAGGCGACGCGTCGGGAATCGGTCACGGCGCTGTTGCCCCGCTCCTCCTGCATCACGAGGTATCCCCGCCGGATGACGACCGCGGCGAAGTTCCGTCCATCCGACTCGCGGAGCCAGGTGCGCAGGGCTTCCAGCTTCTCCGGGTCCATGCCGGCGAGGCGGCGGATGGAATCCGGGTCGTCGAGCTTTCGCCAGCCGCCGCGCGACTCGGGCGGCGGGAAGTATTCCTGCGCGGCGGCCTTCGGCGCGGCCGGTGTGGTCAGCTCCTTCAGCTTCGCGTAGACGGCCGGATCGTCGCGCCGGCCCTCGAAGGTGAAGGGAAAGTGCTGATTGACCTTCTCGGACATGAAGCCCCACGAGGCACCGCTCGCCACGGAGAGCGCGGCGGCCTGCGCGCCCTGGTCGCCAATCTTCTCGTCCTCGTTGCAGACGACCGGCTTGCCGAATCGCTTCAGGGCCGCGATCCGGGCCGGAATCTCCTTCAGCGGGGTTCCGTTGAAGTGGATCAGAAGGAAATCGGCCGACTCGGCGACGGCCTCGGGATATCGGCCGTGGCCCAGGCCGCTCGTTGAGACGAGCAATTCGGGCGCCGTTTTCTTCGCCAGGCGGATCAGCTCGATCTCGCCCGAGACGCTCCGGATCAGCCGGTGGTCGAAGCCGCTGTGGTCGAATTCGTTGGCGATCTCGAGGACGACATTACGGTAGCCCTGGTCGCGAATCCAGCGCGCCACGTGGACCACCGCGGCCCGGATGGCGGTCTCATCCGCGAGAACCTGGTCCTGCCGCTGATAAAAACAGCCGAGGATGACGACCAGCCCCGATCGATCGGCCGCCTCGATCACGCGGGCGGCGCGGGCGAGGTACGAGGGGCGGAGCGAGCCGTCGGACTCGAACGCCGAGTTCCGTGCCCCCTCGTAGCCGGGCATCCCGCCCTGGAGGTTGATCGTGAAGGCGTTGACGCCGTTCGCGGCGTAGTCGGGAAGGTGCGAGAGGAAGCGGTCCGTAATGGCGTCCGGGTTCACGTCGTTCCGGTGACGATCCTCGAAGATCGCGTTGACCATCCGGACGTTCATCAAAAGGCCCTCAGCGGGCGCGCCTCGGTTGACGACTTTCTCATTGAGGAACCATTGCGCGCCTCGGATCGAGACATGGGTTCGCGGCGTGAAGGGCGCCTCGGAAGGGTGGACCGCCCCCGCGGCGAGCAGGACGACGGCCAGGCTGATCGGGATCGCAGGTCTCATGTCGGTGCTCCTATGGTGCTGAGCTTCCGGATTCCGACCGGCGGCGAGGGTGCCGCCCTCTTTCTCGCCCTCCTCAACCGGCCGCCTTTTTCACGAGCGAGCCGATCGTGGCTTCCTCGGCCGCGGTCAGGTCGGTCAGCGCGAAGGAGGTCGGCCACATCCGGCCGTCGTCGAGCCGTGCCTCCTCGCTGAAACCGATCGTCATATAACGCTCGGTCTTCCCCATGATCACGCCGCGGAAGAAGCAAACGACCTTGCCTTCGCGGGCGTAGGCAGGCATCCCATACCAGACCTTCGGCACCAGCGCAGGGGCGCTGGTGCGGATCAGGGCGTGGAGTCGCTCGCCCATCCCACGATAGGGCTCCGACATCTCGGCGATCTTCGCAAGCACGGCGGCCTCGCCATCGGCGTGGTCGGTGCGAGGACTCTTCCGCGGGGCGGCGGCCCTCTCCGTTCGCTTGCTTTCCGACATGTTCTTTCCCTTCCCGAGGAACCTCGGAAACCGTTGCCAGGGGCCATGACCGAAAGGTGCTTCCCGCGCGACCATCCTAAGCCGGTTTCCCCGTGCGGTCGAGGGTGATCCATCGGGTTGGTTGGATTCGCGAATGGCGTCGGTTATCATCGCAACGGAATCGAGAACCCGATGTCCGGGCGAGTGCCATGCGGCCGATCTTCCCCTATCTGCGGGCACCCTTGCGGCTGCTCCTCTATTTGCGGTTCGTCCGGTATTTACTCTGGGAGTTCCGGTGGCCGGTACTGGTCTTTGTCGGGCTGGTGCTCGGCGGCGGCTGGGCTCTGCGTTGCGGGTATGGGAGCGATCCGCTCAGCTACGCCCGCGCCTGCCACGCCGTCTTCCTGATGATCTTCCTGGAGTCGTCGCTCGATTTCCCTGACGAATGGTATTTGCAACCGCTGTTTTTCCTGTTGCCGGTTTTCGGCCTGGGCGCGATCGCCGACTCGCTGATCCGGCTCGCGATCCTGATGTTCAACCGGAAGCAGAACCTGCCGGAGTGGAACCGCATGCTCGCTGCGCTCTGCCGCAACCATTTCGTCGTGATCGGAGTCGGCAAGGTCGGTTACCAGGTGATCCTTGGCCTGCACGAGATGCGCGAGAGCATCGTCGCGATTGAGATGTCGGCCGGCTCGCCGTTCCTCGGCGAACTGTTCGACATGGGGATCCCCGTCATCCAGGGGAACGGGCGGATGGTCTCCGTGCTCGAGCAGGCCGGCGTCCGACGCGCCAGGGCGGTGATCGTCTCGACCAGTGACGACCTGACCAACCTCGACGCCGCAATCACCGCCCGCGAGCTCAACCCCGAGGCCCGGATCGTCCTCCGCCTCTTCGACGAAACCCTCGCCACCAAGGTCGCCGGCGCCTTCGCGATGCCGACCATCTCCACCTCGCAGGTCGCCGCGCCGGCGTTCATCGCGGCAGCCACCGGACGGAAGGTCTATCATCCGCTTCAGCTCGCCGATCAGCAGGTCCACCTCACCGACATGGTCGTCTGCCCGACCGGCCGGCTCGTCGGCCGAAACGTCGGCGAACTCCAGGCCGATCGGCGGATCAACGTCGTGATGCACCAGAGCCGCCGGACCGGAATCGTCAACGTGAACCCCGACGGCGAGATCGTTCTCGCGGCCGATGATACCCTGCTCGTCATTGCACCAATGGGACCGATGCTCGCGCTCGTCGCCATGAACCAGCCGGGATCCGACGCGGCCATCGGACGTTAAAGTCGAGCGAGACCCCGTAAATCCAGGGCAGGATGCCATCGACCAAAAACACAAACACGTGAACTTCCAAGACTTTGATGCGAGCGAGAGGGCGTCAAAAAGTCTCGCTGGGTCTCGCTAGGTCTCGCTGAGTCTCGCGGCGCTGGGGCGTGGACGGGCGACGGGTCAGGCTGAAGGAGTGGGCCGAAGGGCCGGCCTGGGCGCCGCGGCGAGCAGGTCGAGCAGTGCGTCGGGGTCGACCGGCTTGGTGATGTGAGAGTCGAAGCCAGCTTCGATGGCCCGGCGTTTATCGGATTCCTGGCCGTAACCGCTGACCGCGACGATCAGCGGCGGCCTCTGGGCGGGCTCGGCCCGGAGCTGACGGACGACCTCGTAACCGCTCATCTCGGGGAGTCCGACGTCGAGCAGAACGACGTCCGGCTGATAGATCCGGAAGGCGAGCAGCGCGGCGGGTCCGTCGTGAACGACGCGGGTCTCATGGCCTCGGTGTTCGAGCAGGATCTGGAGGGTCCGGGCCATGTCGTCGGAGTCGTCCACCACAAGGATGCGGCGGCGGCCTTCGGCGACGGAGCGAGGCGTCAATGAGAGTGTCGGCGAGTCGGCATCGTCGGCCAGCGCGGGGAGTCTGACCTCGAACTCGGCGCCGGTGCCAGGTCCCTCGCTCCGCGCGGAGACCCGGCCGCCGTGCATCTCGGCGAGGCTGCGGACCAGGGTCAGACCGATCCCCAGGCCGCCCTGCGAGCGGTCGAGCCCTCCCTCGGCCTGGGTGAACAGGTCGAACATTTGAGGGAGCAGTTCGGGGGGGATGCCGATCCCGTTGTCGCGGATCAGGATCACCGCCTCGTTGGCCTCTCGTCCGGCCGAGAGCGAGATCGACCCGCCTCGCGGGGTATACTTGGCGGCGTTGTTCAGCAGGTTGACGAG
>DAIDJI010000228.1 GCA_027451455.1 Planctomycetales bacterium
CACGTCCACGACCTGCACGCGACGATCCTGCACCTGATGGGTCTGAACCACGAGCGGCTCACGTTCCGCTACAGCGGGCGCGACTTCCGGCTCACGGATGTCAGCGGACGCGTCGCAGAGGAGATTCTGGCGTGAGGCGAGGCGGGGGTGCTTCGGCACCAGAACGGGCGGGTTCAATCTTCGATCCATTCCATCTTCAATTGTCCATTCGGAAACCCTTGACGGGATTCCGACGAGTCTTCCCGACCCGCGCCTCGGGACGCGGGTCGGGATGTGCCATCCGGGCGATCAGCCGCTGTCCTTACCCCAGAGGACGGTCCGGAGCCGGACGCCGCCGGAGTTCTCCGAATCGAGGACGCCCTCATGGAACCATCGCGTCCATCCCCGCGGTCGGCGACGCTCGCGGCGGATGCCATACATCTTGCGGCGCTGCTTGGAGCTCATGGTAGCCTCCTTCGGATAGGGGCTGACGAGGACAGGTAGATCGACGATCTCCTCCTAAAGCAACAGGAGTACCAGGCCGATATTTCTCGCCGAAAATTCGCGAAACCGGCCCGAATCTCGCGCCGCAACTCGTGTACTGGATAGGTGATGGAGTTGTTTCGCAACAAGGCGTCTCGCCGCTGCGACACATCTCCGCCGGGGAAGGACTTACGCCCGGTTTGTAAGCATGACCGCGACGCGGGCGGGCATCGACGAGCCGGACGATGGTCAGATGTTTGCGGACCTTGATCCAGGAGCGCCTGGGATCAGGGATTCCCGACGCGGTTGGTCCGCGATCTCTTCGAGATCAGGGGAGATCCCAGCGAGGAGGATGGTCCGATGGACTCCTGGTCTGGCGGTCTCTGGGCTCCGATCACCTCCTGGTTGAGGGGCCTCGACGCCGCGAGCGTGCTTTCCTTCCTCGGCGAGAAGCTACTGGAGGGGATCTTCCAGGCGGTCGCCGTGGTGGTGATCGGATGGCTGGTTCTGTATCGGCAGTGGCGGCAGATCACCCAGGGCCGATCGGACCAGGTGATCTTCTCCGCGAACCTGCTGAAGCCGATCGAGAGCCAGGGCGAAACACGTCATCTGCTCCAGCTCCGGACGGTCCTGCCGCCGAGGACGGTCGACCAACTTCTGGACAACGTGGCGCTCCGTCGGCAGATGCGACGGCTTGCCGAGGGCTCCTCGCTCGCCGACCCGATGCTCGCGACCGAGGGAACCGCCGGGTTTGAGATTGTCAACGACATCACGAACAGCGTGGCGGGCGAGCTGGCTGCCTCGCCCTTCCCGCGCGAGCCCTGGCTGATGGCGGTCACCTGCGAGGACCGCAAGGTCGTCCGCAAGTGTTGCATTCGGGTGCTGCTGGTCCGCCTCGCCGATGTCGATCGACTGGCGTCGTGGGACTGGTGCCGCGATCAACTGCTGGTCGAGCAGTGGTATCACTTCTGGCGGATCGTCACGCTGCACCAGATCGCGCTCCGATACCGAAAGGAGCGAGAGGAGCAGGATCAGGGGCGGGCCCAGGACATCCGCGAGAACCGTCTGCCGCTGGTCGACGCACAGGCGCACCACCCGAGGGTCCGGGTGCTCTCGCTGGGGATCAACGCGAACGAGCCGATCCTCCAGACGCCGGAGCCGGTCGACTGGGATCGTTACCTGCCGGAGGTCGCCAGGGTGGGTCTGTCCCTACCCGGTCGGGCATCGGTGTCGTGAGGGAGGGCGGCCCTGTCCCGGAATCCCCTCTCCCGATCATCAATAGACGTCCGGCAGTTCACCCCGCGCCATCCGCGCACGGTGACTCTGCCGGAGACCCTCGGGCCGAGTGTTCTCGCGCGGACGCAAAGCACTCAGGTCGGGCAGATTGGTGGGGTAGCCCATCAATTCTCGGTAGAGTGCGATGGCGGCTTCATTCTCGCGATCGTTCCAGAGATGATGTATCAGTCGAAACAGCCTTCCCCGGAATCGGTTCATCTCGGGGTCGTCAAGATGGAGTAACCGGATCATCCTCCGGCCCGAGACCGTGAGCGCCTCGATCGTACCATCGTCCCGGATGCGCAGGTGCTTTCCGTAAGCGATCCGGCATGGGTCCATGACGGGCCACTGATCGAGCTTGTGGGATTTGCAGCGGAGGCAGGCATAGAGCAGGTTCTCGTAATCGAGTTCCCGTTCCGGTGCCCTGACCCTCGGATGCAGGTGCTCGACCGAGAACGAATCCGACCCGTGGGGTGACCAGGTTTCCCGGAGTCGGCAGAAGACGCAGCGGAACTCGAATTCGTCGCGCAGCCAGGGCTTGAACGATCCCGCGTCGGAGTAGCCTACCGGGCCGTGCTTTCGCGGATGCGGCCGGTCGGGATAGGGCAACGGCTCGATCGGAATCATGCCCCCTCTTCCTCGAGCCGCACCCCGGCACGTCGGGCCCGCTCCTCAAACTGCTCCAGCACCTCGAACGGCAACGGGGCCACAAGATTCAGAAATTGCCCCGTCTCCTTCTGGAGGGCTTCCAGCTCATTCCGTTCCTCCTCATCGAGTCCGTCGCCGGCCTCTTTCTCAATCAGGTCGCGACGCCTTTTTTCCAGGGACTCCCATCTCGCCTCCGGATGATCGAGATGGTCCAGGGGCCCCTGGCCAACCCAGCCATGGAATTGAACCGCTTCGTCGCTCATGTCACCTCCATCAACGACCTTGAACGCGAGACTTCACGCCAGGATCCCCCGCACCACCTTCCCCGCGACGTCCGTGAGCCGGTAATAACGGCCCTGATGCTTGTAGGTCAGCCGGAGGTGGTCGATCCCGAGCAGGTGCAGGATGGTCGCGTGGAAGTCGTGGACGTGGACGCCGTCGGTGGCGACGTTGTAGCCGAATTCATCGGTCGTGCCGTACGAGATCCCCGGCTTGATCCCGCCGCCCGCCGCCCAGGCGGTGAAGCAGCGCGGGTGGTGGTCGCGGCCGTAGTCGGTGGGCGTGAGCTTCCCCTGACTGTAGTTCGTCCGGCCGAACTCGCCGCCCCAGAGGACCAGGGTCTCGTCGAGCATCCCCCGCTGCTTCAGGTCGGTGATGAGCGCAGCGCAGCCCTGGTCGGTCTCTCGACAGAGGTTCCGGATGCCGGACGGTAGGCCGCCGTGATGGTCCCAGCCCGGGTGGTAGAGCTGGATGAACCGGACGTCGCGCTCGGCCAGGCGGCGGGCCAGAAGGCAGTTCGCCGCGAAGGTGCCTGGCGTGCGCGCGTCGGGGCCGTAGAGATCGAAGATGTGGTCGGGCTCGTCGGCAATCCGGGTGACCTCGGGAACGGACGTCTGCATCCGGTACGCCATCTCGTACTGGGCGATCCGGGCCTGGACGGCCGGGTCGAGCGATCGGTCGTACTCGGCCTGGTGCAGTTCTCGAAGGCGGTCGAGCATCTTCCGACGTCCGACCGACGAGACGCCCGGCGGGTTCTCCAGGTAGAGGACCGGATCGGCCCCCGCGCGGAACTCGACGCCCTGATGCACCGAGGGCAGGAAGCCGTTCCCCCAGAGCCGCGAATACAGGGGCTGATCGGGCCGCTTTCGGCTGATCAGGACACAGAACGTCGGCAGGTTCTGATTCGTCGAGCCGAGCCCGTAGCTCAGCCAGGCACCCATCGACGGCCGACCGGCGATCGTCGATCCTGTCTGGAAGAACGTGATCGCCGGGTCGTGGTTGATCGCCTCGGTGTAGAGCGAGTTCACGAGGCAAAGATCGTCGACCACCTTCGCCGTGTGCGGGAGCAGCTCGCTGACCCACGTTCCCGAGTCGCCGTGGCGGGCGAACTTGAAGAGCGAGCCGGCCATCGGCAGTGTCGCCTGGTTGGCCGACATCGAGGTCAGCCGCTGCCCCATCCGGATCGAGGCCGGCAGGTCCTGGCCGTTCCGCTCGTTGAGCACCGGCTTGTAGTCAAACAGGTCGAGCTGCGAGGGCCCACCGCTCATGAACAGATAGATCACCCGCTTTGCCTTCGGCGGGATATGGTAGGCGTGCAGAATCCCGCCGCCGGCCGGGTCGATCGCCAGCGTTGGTGATGTCGGCGACGGACCCACCGCGCCGGCCGCTGGCGATTCGCCGAGCATCGAGGCCAGCGCAGCACCCCCAAGCCCAAGGCTCGTCCGCGAGAAAAACAACCGACGGTTGATCCGCAAACCCGGATCGTCCAGGAGGCGCGTGGAATCGTTCATGGCTGGGCCATCCTCGCCGGAGGGGTGATGTTACAACGATCATTCTACCCGGTTCGCCCCGGTGAACGGCAAGGCGAGGCCCCAGGCGTGGCGGTCCCTGGTCCGATACGATTTTGATTTCTTCACCGAAAACGGAAAACCGAAAGCTTAATCCACAAACGCAAATTCGTTCGCGGCGAGGAGCGCCTGGGCGTATCGATCCCATCGGCTGAGGTCGGGGCGGGCTGTCTCGGTAGGGTCGTTCGCGTGGAGGTAGGCCAGGCCGATCCGGATCTCGCGATCGCTCGGCGCTCGGGCGTAGAGCAGGCGATAGGCGCGTCGGATTCGAGAGGAATCGTCGGGCGTGGTCTCGCCGGACTGGTGCAACCGGGCGGCGACCGCCCGCGCTGAGGCCGCCATCATCTCGCTGTTGAGAACGAAAAGCTGTTGCAACGGGACGGTCGTCTCGACCCGGCCGCCGCTGGTGATGTTCGGGTCGGGGAAATCGAAGAGGCGGAGCATCGAGGCGAGGTCATGCCGGCTGATCTTCGCGTAGGCGGTCCGCCGGCCATTCTCCGCTCGTTCCAGCTCAACGGAAGGCCCGCCGATCGATCGGTCGAGCCGGCCGGCGACCGCGAGCATGGCGTCGCGCCACGATTCGACGTCGAGCCGACGCCGGTTCATCCGGCCGAGCAGAACGTTCCCCGGGTCGCGGTCGGCCGAGGGGGCTCGGCTGGATTGCCGATACGTTGACGAGGTGACGATCTCGCGGTGAAGGGTCTTGAGCGACCACCCGGACTCGATGAACCGCCGGGCGAGCCAGTCGAGTAGTTCGGGGTGGCTGGGACGCTCGCCGAGCGACCCGAAGTTGCTCGCGGTGGCGACGAGTCCCCGGCCGAAGTGGTGCTGCCAGACCCGGTTGACCATCACCCGGGCCGTGAGCGGATTGTCGGGGCTGGCGATCGCCCGGGCCAGTTCGAGCCGGCCGCTCCCCTTGCGAAACGCCGCACCGCCGAGCGCCCCGAGGAAGTGCCGCGCCACCTTCGCCCCGGGCGCCTTCGGATTCCCGCGGGCCAGGACCGGCATGTCGACCGGCTTCGGGGCATCGGCCAGCGCGTGGATCACCGGATACTTCGCCGGCGCCTTCTTCTTCATCTCGTTCACTTCAGACCGCATCGCCTGGATCGAGCGTTTGGCCTCGCCGGTGAGCATCCGCTCGAAGGCCTTGAGCTGTCCGCCCGCGACGGTCTTCCCCTGTTTCTTCGCCTCGGCGCGGACGGCCGCCGTGATCGCCTTTTCCTTCGCGTCGATCGCAGCCATGGCCCGGTCGTACGCCTCCACCTGCTCGCGGGGCGCCGCGGGCACCTCGAGATATTCGGTGCTGGCGAGGACGCCTTGAAGCGCGTAGTAATCGGCGGTTGGGATCGGGTCGTACTTGTGATCGTGGCACCGGGCGCAGGCGACGGTCAGCCCGAGGAAGCCGCGGCAGATCGTATCGATCCGGTCGTCATACTGGTCGAGCTTCTTCGCGTCGCCGTAGTAGACCGGCCCGCAGGCAAGGAACCCCAGGGCCTCCAGCCGCTCGATTCGCGACGACTCGGGGCCGTCGACCAGGTCGCCGGCGATCTGCTCGATGAGGAACTGGTCGTACGGCCGATCTCGATTGATCGCCCGGAAGACCCAGTCGCGATATCGGTAGCCGAACGGGTAGAGTCTCGGCTGGAACGAGTGCGCCTGGTCCTCGCCGTACCGGGCGATATCGAGCCAGATCCGTCCCCATCGCTCGCCGTAATGCGGCGAGGCCAGCAGGCGCTCGACGACTCGATCGTAGGCGTCGGGGGCGGTGTCGGCCAGGAAGGCGTCGACCTCCTCGGCGGTCGGAGGAAGACCCCAGAGGTCGAGCGTGGCGCGTCGGATGAGGGTCCGACGATCGGCCTCGGGCGAGGGCGCGATCCCTTTCGCCTCCAGCCGGGCGAGAATGTAGGCGTCGACCGAGGTGGCGACCCAGGCCGCGTCCCTGACCTTCGGCGGCGGAGTCGGCTGGACGGGGCGGAACGCCCAGTGTCGCGCGACCGGATCGGAGTCGTCGGCCGTGATCGGCCGTGAAGCGGGCCAGGGCGCTCCCATCGCCACCCATCGCGTGAGCATCGCGACCTCGGCGTCGGAGAGCTTCTGCTTCGGTGGCATCTTGAGGTCGTCGTCGCGATACGTGATCGCCCGGATGGCGAGGCTCGCCTCGGGCTTTCCGGGAACGATCGCCGGCCCCTGATCGCCTCCCCGGAGCATCGCCTCGCGACCGTCGAGCCGAAGACCCGACGACTGCTTCCGCGCCCCATGACACCGGGCGCACTTCTCGACGAGGATGGGCCGGATTCGGGCCTCGAAAAACTCGGCCGTCTCCGGCGAGGGTCCCTCAGCCCGGGCGAGCGACCAGTCGCCAGCCATCACGATCGCCATCGCCATGAGGAGACGGCCTCGATTCCGGAGAGTCGAAGCTCGATCCATCAGCCGATCCTCGCTGCAAGGGTGATTTCGAAGGCGGGAGGATTCGCCAGCCGGGTCGGATGGCGGGCAGGAAAGCGTACCGTCCCGGTCTGAAGGGTCGGATCCGCCTGGGTCACACCATCCCAAATTATTCCACAATCCTCCAACGCCGACAATCCCCTCTTCGTGCGCATCCGGGCATGATGGCGACGAAGTTCGCCTGGATCTCTCCTCCGAACCCTGGAGAGCGACAAGCAGCGATCTGTTAACCTTTCTTTACGGTATGCGGTGCCTTCAGCGGCGCCCGCGATGTTCTCGGCGTCAAGCTCCCCTTACTCCGCCATCTCGATATCGAAGGTGTTCGTATGTGGCTCAACTTTAAACTTCAGCACGGTCTGGCTCGGGTCGCTGTACTTGGGCGAGACCAGATTCTTGACGCGCACCTTCTTGGGCTGATTGAGGATGGGGATGCCCCCGGGGGTTCTCTCGAGCCCGGCGACCTCGGCGAGGCTAATGATCACGCGGTAGTCGCCGACCAGGGCGCCGTCGCCGGGATTCACCGTCGTCAGTGAATAGCTGCCGTCGGATCCAATCTCGCCGCTGGCGGAGCGGCCCTGCTTCAGATCGACGGGCATGAAGTTGACTGTCCCATTGGTAACCGGCTGACCACCTCGCGTCACTCGCCCGGAGACCGGATAGCGCCGTCCCAGGCCGTCGTCGCCGCACCCGACGACAAGGAGCATGAGCATGAGGGGCGCGCACCGACGCACTCGTTTCCACCGCGCATGATCCAGCATGATCGATCCTCTCATCCAGGGTTTTGGAAAGGGGCGTACCCGCCCGGGAGGACGCCCATTCCCGCATCCGACATCAATAGGCATCGGAACTGATGACCTCGCCGCCCGCCCGGCTCCCCAGTGCGCAGTAGGTAATCAGGTTGAGGCTGGACTTGAGGAATCGGACGGAGCCGTCCCCGAACAGGAAATTCGCCCCGCCGGGGTGCTGGCTCTTGAAACCGGTGGAATCGTAGGAGAACCGGCAGCCGACCGGGTAATCGTGCCAGTTGTTGTAGCAGGGAGAGGTGGCGGGGTTGACGGTGTTGGAGTTCCAGCCGATCGGGATGGTGGTGCCGGCCACGCTGCCGTTGAAGTTCCAGAAGTTATTGTCCGCCACCTGATACGGCAACGTCTCGCCGACGAGGATGGTATTGCTCAGGCCGTCCGTCACCGATTGGATCGAGACCATCTGGGCGCCGAAGTAATCGAACATCCCCCGCAGGCCAGGCGCGAGCGGACAGCCGGGAGACGGCTGATTCACGCCCCACGGTCCGGGCCAGCCGATACGCGGCTGCCCCGGGATGAGCTTGGTGGAGTAAGGGGTCTCCCACGGCAATGACACGTAGTGGCTGGCATAGTTATCGCCAAAACTGCCGACGTAGTTCGAGACCGGGCAGATGCT
>DAIDJI010000229.1 GCA_027451455.1 Planctomycetales bacterium
ATATGAGAGCAAGTTCTCCGAAGGAAGCCGGAAAACGTTGTCGATCATCCGGGCTTCGTGGTCCGTGGGTCAGGCCGGCGTCATCCAGAAACCCGAAGAGCTAACGACGATCCCGGCCGCGAAGTGTCTCCGCCTTCCAGAGATAGACGTCGAACTCGCCCAGCTCGGTCGGGATAATGATCTGCTGGTCGGGCGGGATGTCCGCCATTCGGTGCGCGATCGAGACCACACGCGCGCCCGGCGGAAGTTTGCGGAGTTGCGGCAGGAGGCGGGCGTTGAGCCGCGGTAGAAGGTAGAGCGTGACGACCGTCGGCCCCTGGCTCAGGTCGAGCTGGAAGATATCACGACGATCGATCGTGACCAGCCGCTCCACGCCGTTCTTCCGGACGTTGTCGCGGGAATCCTTGACGCGTTCGGGATCAAGGTCAAACCCAACCGCCTTGCATCCGTAGGCTTTTGCTGCCGTGATTGGGATACGTCCGTCGCCGCAGCCAAGGTCCCAGACGACATCCTGGCCGGTCACGCCGGCCAGCCGGAGCGCCGCGTCGACGACCGACTGGGGCGTCGGCTCATATTCGACGTCGCCGATCGGCCGGCGGCCGGGCTCGCGCAGGTCGATCGATTCGAAGTCGCCGGGGCGGACCTCGATTCGCTCCGTGACCGTTTTTGGACCGTCCGGTCCGGGGATGATCGCCTGGATGGTGTAGGTGTACTGGCCTGGCGGCATCGGCGGCGAGACGAACCGTCGCATCGGCCCATCCGACGCGACCTCGCGCCCCTCGATCAGCAGCCGGGCGCCTTCCGGCCAGTAGACTTCCACGGTGATCGTTCGCCGATCTCCCTGCCCGACCGTAATGGCCGGGACCAGGCCGACGAGCAGGGCCGCCGCCACGATCGTCTTGCGCTTCATGATGTCACCTGGGTCGGGCCGCCGGATATTCGGAACGACGAGCGATTCACCCTCGATGATACGACGAGGGGATCCTCGCGACGACGGCCGCCTCGCTCCGTTTCGTGCTTTCGTCCCTTCGCGATTTCTTGATCCTCGAATTCTGATTCCCTGCGGTCCTGAGAGATTGACTCTGGACTTCGGCTGCATCATCCTCGGGGTCATGAGACACTCAACACCCATCCTCCTGGCGCTCTTGCTCGCCGGACCCGCGCTCGCCGGGCCCGAGACCCCAACCACGACACTCCGGCGCGCCGCCGGCGATCGGCTCCTGATCGGAACGGCGGTCATGTCGAGGTCACTCGACGACCCGAAATTCTCGGCACTCGTTGCCGAGCAATTCAACTGTCTGACGGGTGAGAACGAGTTCAAACCCATCTCGGTTCACCCTCGGCCGGGGGTCTTCCGGTTCGAGGGGGCCGACCGGATCGTCACGTTCGCCCAGGCCCATCAGATGAAGGTGGTGGGTCACACGCTCTGCTGGCACAGCCAGTCGCCCGCCTGGCTCTTCCAGGGTCCCGACCGGAAGCCGCTCCCGCGCGAGGAGGCTCTTCGCAACCTCAAGGAGCACATCGATACGGTCGTCGGCCATTTCAAGGGGAAGGTGATCGGCTGGGACGTGGTCAACGAGGCGATCTCTGACGCGAAGGATCCCTACCTGCGTGAGACCCCGGCGCGTCGGGCGATCGGCGACGACTTCATCCTGAAGGCGTTCGAGATGGCTCACGCCGCCGACCCCGGCGCTGAGCTGTATTACAACGACTACAACGACGAGACCGCCGAGAAGCTCACGAAAACGATCCGGCTCGTCCGCGAGCTGAAGGCCGGTGGCGCCCGGATCGACGCGGTTGGAATTCAGGGCCATTACCGGCTCGACGACGCCGGGGCGCCCGACCGGCTCGACCAGGCCATCGCCGCCTATGCGGCCGAAGGCGTCAAGGTGATGATCACCGAGCTGGACGTGGATGTCCTGCCAAGACGGGGCCGGGGCGCCGACGTCGGCGCCCGGGAGCAAACCGGTGCCAACCCCTACCGGGATCGGTTCCCCGCCGATGTCGCCGAGGCCCAGGCTCACTATTACGCCCGGATTTTCCGGGCCGTCCGGAAGCACGCCGGCACGGTCACCCGCGTGACCTTCTGGGGAACGCACGACGGAGCGACCTGGTTGAACAACTGGCCCGTCCCGCGCCGGACCAATCATCCGCTGCTTTTCGACCGCGACCTCAAGCCCAAGCCGG
Organism: Planctomycetales bacterium; assembly: GCA_027451455.1. Classification (GTDB taxonomy): domain Bacteria; phylum Planctomycetota; class Planctomycetia; order Isosphaerales; family Isosphaeraceae; genus JAKAUH01. The sequence continues at coordinate 2,188 of DAIDJI010000229.1, forward strand.
CCCTGGGCGCCGTGCTGGAGGTCCTCTCATCGCGCTGAGCGACCGGAAAATGCCGCAACCACGAAAATCACGGAAAAACACGAAAGGAAGGGCCTGGATTCACGAACTCGAACCGATCCCGTGCCACGAAAAACACGAAAGAACACGAAAGGAAGGGCCTGGATTCACGAACTCGAACCGATCCCGTGCCCCCTTCGAGGCCGGACGGGCGCCGAGACTCCCCTCGATGAATCTTCCGCTTTTTTCGTGATTTTCCGTGATTTCGTCTTTTCCTTTCGCTCCTCCCGATTCGCGGCCCTGGGTCCTGTCGGTGGGTGAGGGAGGTCTGGCGGGATCGGGCGTCCTCCGGATATCGTCGGGGCTGGTCATCCGGCCGCGATCGAGAGTGTTGGAGGATACCCTGTGAATGTCCTGGTTGTGGGCGGCGCCGGCTATATTGGAAGCCATTGCGTCCGCCAGCTCATTCTCGCCGGGCATCGCCCTGCTGTCCTGGATAATCTGGTCTTCGGGCATCGGGCCGCCGTCGGGCCCGAAGTGCCGTTCCACCGGGTCGACCTCGGCGACGAGGAGGCCGTCGGCCGTGTCCTCGACGCCGAGCGGCCCGATGTGGTGATGCACTTTGCGGCCTTTGCCTACGTCGGAGAGTCGGTGACCGACCCGCTGAAATACTACTTCAACAACAGCGTGGCGACCCTGCACCTCCTTCGCGCGATGCTCCGCCGCGGCATCCGCCGGTTCGTCTTCTCCTCGACGTGCGCCACCTACGGCGTCCCGCAGGGTCTCCCGATTGTCGAGGGGATGCCCCAGTCGCCGATCAACCCCTACGGCCAGACGAAGCTCGACGTCGAGAACGCGCTGAAGGCCCTATCGAAAGCCCACGGCCTGAGCTTCGCCGCCTTCCGCTACTTCAACGCCGCCGGCGCCTCGCCTGAGGGCGGGATCGGCGAGGACCACGCTCCCGAGACCCACCTGATCCCCCTCGCGATCGCCGCGGCCGTCGGCCAGGGCCCGCCCCTGAAGCTCTTCGGCACCGACTATCCCACTCCCGACGGCACCTGCCTCCGCGACTACGTCCACGTCGATGACCTGAGCCGCGCCCACTTCGCCGTTTTCGAGGCACTGGCGACCCCAGGCGCCTCGCTCTTCTACAATCTTGGGACCGGTATCCCTACCTCGGTGCGTGAGGTTCTCGCCGCTGTCGAGCGGGCCACTGGCCGTCCGGTCCCGGTCGTTGAAGGTCCCCGACGCGAGGGAGATCCTCCGGCCCTCTATGCCGACGCCTCGAAGGCCCGGACCGAGCTCGGCTGGCAGCCCGAGTACGAAGAGATTGCCCCGATCGTCGAGACCGCCTGGAAATGGCACCGCGACCACCCCCACGGCTTCGCCGATCGCTGATTCCCACGTCCGCCGACGCATTCTCGATCTTCGGGCAGGGCGAGGTTCCGTCCGAGCCTCGCATCCCGGCTCGGCGCCAGCCTCGCCCTCCGACCCGCAGAGAGGATCGCCAGGAGGGTAACCCCCTTTGTTACCCCCGGTTCACTCGGACGATGGATCAATTCAGCAGCATGTCATGACCGCGAGCCGGTCCCGTTGGGAGTTTGTTGAGGTCGATATTGAAGAAAGGATCGACCTGCATTCCATTTACGCCGATGTGGACCAGCCGGACGTAGAACCGTCCGGCGTGGTCCATCGTGCTCAAAAGCGAGTTCGTCACGTACATGCGCTTGCCGTCGCCGGTCACGTGCATCATGTTCGGCTCGACGCAGGGCGCGACGGTGCTGGTCAGCTTCGGATGATCGGGGTCGGAGACGTCCCACTGCTGGATCAGGTTATCGGCGAAGCAGCTCACGTAGAGGTATCGGTCGTCGGGACTCTGGCGGAGGTCCACCGGCATCGCACCCGTCTCGAACGCCTTCTTGAATTCGTACGAGCCCCCGCCGTTGCCCCGGAACATCCAGATCGAGTTGTCCAGCGCGCAGTTCGTGAAGCCGTAATTGTTCTCGGGCTTGAGGCTCCATCGAACCTCCAGCGGGGCCGCGCCGGCCCGACCCACCTGGAGCGGTCGGCGTTCCTTCAGATCCCAGACGATCATCTCGCGGCCGAAGTCCTTCAGGTCCATTCGCGAGAGCGGTTTCCGGTAGTTTCGCATCGGCGTGAAGCTGCTACTGACCATTCGGTTCAGGCCCGGCTTCACCGCGAGGTCGTAGGCATAGGGCGCCTCGGCGGGATGCTCGATCCGGCGGATGAAGCGGCCCTCGTTGGTAAATTCGGCCATCCCCGCCGGTAGTCCACCCTCCCTGGAGCCCAGGAAGCTGATGAGCATCCGGCCCGGCAGGGCATAGTACGTGTGCGGACCCGTCAGGCCGGCCGTCGCGGGGATATCTTCCAGCACCTTCTCAATCCGAGGGTGGGCAGGGTCCGTCTTCACGTCCAGAATCCAGATCCGACTCGAGAACAGCCCGCCCGCCCAGATCCGCGACCGATCGTCGGTGAAGCCCCAGTGGTGCGTCTCGTTTCCCTTCGTCCCCAGGTCGAGCCGCTCCCGGATCGTCCCGAAGGTGTTGCTGTCCGGGTCGACATCCACCACGGCGACGAAATCGTTGTCCTTCGCGTCGGCGTCGACACAGAAGACGTACAGGTACTTCTCCTGGCGATCCAGCCGCTTCACGTACGGCGAGAGGCAGGTCTCGGCCGTCGCCGGAACGGTCCCGACGATCGCAAGGGCGAGAACCGCCCCGGCCAGGGAAACGAGGCTCCGACGCATCATGGTTGTGGCTCCCGAGATTGGAAAAGGACGTCGGATTCCGCTAGACCGCCATCGGCGGTAGGTAGCGTCGAAATTGCTCGCAGAGGAGATCCCCCAGCCGGGCCGGCTCGGGGAAGAGGCCGCCGGGGCCCTCTCGGATCGCCATCGCCATCGCCTCCTGCCCCAGGTTGATCCGGAAGAGGCCAAACGGGACCGCTCGCATCCGACGGAGTCGCACGTCGAGCGCCCGGGCGAGCATGGCGTCGTCCTCGGGTTGGATCGGCTCGGGGGTCAGCACCACCGCCGAGAGGCCAAGGACCAGCCCCTTACGAAGTGGATACCGGCCATTGGCCGCCATCGCCATCCGGGTCAGGAGACGCTGGTAGCCCTCGGCCGTCCCCTCGATGTCCACCGGCTGACGGGCGACCATCACCAGGCCCAGCGCCCGGCCCAGGAAGGGAATCTGGCTAAGCCGGACCCTGCGCGGATAGTATCCGAGGACGTCCAGCGCCGGCGCGGCGAACGACTCGCCCGGCTCGCGGACCGATCCCAGCTCGCGAAGGACGGGCTCGATACGCTCGATCAGGCGGTCCTCGATCATGGGGCGGACGGTCCCAAAGGCTCCAAATCTCGATGCCCGCCAGCGGCCGACCCGCGGGCATTGCCCAGGCTACATAGAATCGAGAGCGGCGCCCAGAGACCGGGAGGCCACCTCGGAGGATCGCGCGGATGGAAGAGACGCATCTTGAGCCGAGGCCGGCGTCGGCCTCTCGGATTCGGCTGGCGATCCTGACCCAGCCGGGGCACGCCAACGCCTTCGGGACCATCCACGGCGGCGTCCTCCTCAAGCTCGCCGATGAATGCGGAGCCGTCGCCGCCCTCCGGCACGCCGGCCGAGGCCAGGTCGCGACCGCCGCCATGGACTCCATGATGTTCCTCGACCCCGTCCACGTCGGCGAGCGGATCGAGATCGTCGCCGAGGTCTCCTACGTCGGCCGGTCCTCCATCGAAACCCGAATCGAAATCCTGGCCGAACCCTACGACCGCGCCGAACCCCGCCGCGTCGCCCTCGGGTACGCCCTCTATGTCGCCCTCGACGAGGTCCACCGCCGCCCTCGACCCGTCCCACCCCTCCTCATCACCTCCGACGCCGACCGCCTCGCCCTCGAACAGGCCCTCGCCCGACAGGCCGCTCGCCTCGCACGTCGCGCCGAAGCTCTTCAGACTCTATGAGACTCCTCCTGTCGCCCAGGCCACCTTTCCTCGAATTCCCTTTCTAGGGCCGTTGACCGAGGAAAAACGCTGAATAGAATGTGGACTGACCGGTCAGTCCGATTTCAATGAGGTGCCGATGACGGGCGAGAGCGGGACGGAGAAGAAAAGGTGCTGTTCGGAGGAAGCGAACCAGGCGCGTCGCGAGGAGATCCTTGAGACGGCGACCGAGCTTTTTGCGGAGCAGGGGTTCTCGGACGCGGTCACGCAGCGGCTGGTGGAGCGGCTCGGCGTGGGGAAGGGGACGCTTTACCGGCATTTTCCCAGCAAGCGGGCCCTCTTCCTCGCGGCGACGGATCGCGTGATGCGGAAGATGCAGGAGTGCATCAGTGCCAATGTTCTGGGCGTTGAGGACGGGCTGGAGCGGATCGAGCGGGGGGTGGCCACCTTCTTGCAGTTCTTCGCCGATCATCCGGCGTTCGTGGAACTGCTGATCCAGGAGCGGGCGCATTTCAAGGACCGGAAGCGGCCGACCTACTTCGAGCACCGTGAGATCAACATCCAGCGGTGGAAGCAGCTTTACCGGAGCCTGATGGATGCCGGTCGGATGCGCGAGATGCCGGTCGACCGGATCTCCACCGTGATGAGCAACGTTCTCTACGGGATCATGGTGACCAACTTCTTCAATGGTCAGCCGGCGCCGGCGGACGTCCAGGCCCGCGAGATCCTGGACGTCATCTTCGTCGGCGTTCTGAGTGATGAGGAGCGCCGGCGGTTCCTGGCCGGGCGATCGACGACTACGGATGAGACGAGCGATGAGACCAACAGGGGCGGCCCATTCTCGGGCGCGAACTATCATGATGCGATTCCAGTGGGTCCTCCTGTCGATCCCCTTGCTGGCGATGGCCGCGACCTCGACCGGATGTCAGCAGGCCAAGTCGCAACCGATGCGGCCGACGCCCATTGCGGTCTATGACTCGCCGGTCGTCCGCGAGGTGACCGATTACGAGGAGTTCCCCGGCGACACCGATACGCCCTACTCGGTGCAGATCCTGGCACGGGTCTCCGGCTACATGACCCGCGTCTACTTCAAGGACGGCAGCAAGGTGCGCAAGGGAGACAAGCTCTTCGAGATCGATCCCCGGATGTACAAGGCCGATCTCGATCGCGCTGAGGGAACGGTGAAGCAGTATGAGGCGCACGTCGATCGGCTTCGAAAGGAGTACGATCGCGCCAAGAACTTGCTCCGGCGGAACTCGGTGAGCCAGGAAGAGCACGACCGCTACAAGGCCGATTTCGAGGAGGCCGAGGCAAACCTCCAGGTCGCCAAGGCCAACCGCGACCTGGCCCGGCTCAACCTGGAATGGACCGAGGTCACGGCGCCGATCGATGGGATGCTTAGCCGGCGAATGGTCGATCCGGGCAACCTGGTGAAGGCCGACTCCAGCGTGCTGACGACCGTTGTCAGCCTCGACCCGCTCTATGTCTACTTCGACGTCCACGAGCAGGCGATGCTCCGGATCAAGCGGCTGATGCAGTCGGGCAAGCTCAAGATGCAGGCGCAGGGGCCCAAGGCCGTTCCGGTCGAGATCGCCCTCTCGGACGAACCCGACTTCCCGCACCACGGAATCGTCGACTTCACGGACAACAAGGTGGACCTGAACACCGGGACGCTCCGGTTCCGGGCGACGATCCAGAACCCGGCTGACTCCTACGGCAATCAGTTCATCGTTCCGGGTCTTTTCGTCCGCGTTCGGCTCCAGATCGGCGAGCCGCACCCGGCGATCATGATCGCCGAGCAGTCGCTGGCCTCCGACCAGGGTCAGAAGTACGTCTTCGTGGTCAAGCCGATGGTCGACAAGAACGGCAGTCCGGTCAAGGACGAGAAGGACAAGCCGAGATACATCGCGATCCGTCGGAACGTCGGCGAGGTCGGTGTCC
>DAIDJI010000230.1 GCA_027451455.1 Planctomycetales bacterium
TGGTCACTGGTCGTTGGCGTCTCGACCGGCCCTGATTCCGCCTGTTCCTCGGCAATCGCCTCGGCCGAGACCGCCTCGGCGATCGAGGATTCGGCAACGGCGGGTTCCTCAGACTCCCAGTCGTCGGGAACGGTGAACGGCTCGGCGGACGGAGCCTCGACCTCCGGCGCAGGACCGGACTCGGCCGAAGCATGGTCCCCGGCCGGGGCGGCATGAGCTCCCGAATCGAGCGTTTCGGTGGCGAGGGCCGAGACCGGTGGCGGCTCTTCACCCAGGCTTGCCGGCTCGACAGCTTCCTCGCCAGGCTCGGGCGCACCGCCAGTGATCGGCGGCAACATTTCCACCGGCGACTCCGAACTCGTCGCGGCCTCTGGTTCCTCTTCCGAGTGGGCGTTGATCCCGTCGCCGTTGCCCGTCACGGCCTCGGCGATATCTTCCTCCGCGGCGCCCTCAGGCTCGGCCGGCGTTCGTTCGCTCGCCGCCTCGATCACCGGAGCGGCCTCCTCAGCCTGGTGCAACTCGGCCGACGCCGTGGGTTCGGCGCTCTCGGAGGAATCGGTCCATCCCGATTCCGAGGGGGCTTCCACGCTCTCGGCGGGGGGCCCCTCTCCCTGGCTGAATCGGGTCCCCTCGGCGATGATCTCCGCGATCAATTCCTCGGTCTCCCGGCAGGCCGTTCCGTTGCCGATGGCGACCACTCCGACGCCGTGCTTGCCAACGAGATCCTTCAGCGCGATCTTGGCCTCAGAGCGACGGTTGGCGGGAGGATGAGGATAGATCACAACCTGGTCGAGAAGCTGGCCGCTCGGGTCGAGCACCGCGACCTTGCAGCCACTCTTGAATCCTGGGTCGATCGCCATGACGACCTGCTTGGGAATCGGCGGCTGCAAGAGCAGGCTGCCGAGGTTGCGGGCGAAGACCTCGACGGCGTGTTTCTCGGCGGCCTCGGTCAGGTCACGTCGGACCTCACGCTCCATGCTTGGGAGGATCAGGCGATCGAGGGCATCAATGGCAGCGGCATGGAAGAGGTCGTGCTGCGGGTGGGCCTCCAGGGGAAGCTGCCCAAAGAGCGAGGCCTCCACGTCGGGCCTGGAGACCTCGAGCTTGACCTTCAGCGGACCTTCCTTGTCGCCCCGGTTGATCGCAAGGACCCGGTGCGGAGGAATCTGCGAGACCGGCTCGGTGTAGTCGAAGTAATCGCGGTAGTCGAGCCCCTGGCCCTCGGGAATCTCTCCCTTGCTCGTAACGATCTTCCCCGTTCGCCAGACAACCTTGCGGACAGCGTCGCGCACGGTCGCCATCTCGCTGATCGCCTCGGCGAGAATGTGTCCGACTCCCTCCAGCACCTTCTCGACCGAGTCCACTCCCGATTCGGGGTTCAGGAACTCCGCGGCGGCGCTCTCGAGGTCGGTGAGGGTTTCGTCTCGGGTCCAGACCCGAAGCGCCAGCGGCTCGAGGCCCCGTTCGCGGGCATCGGAGGCCTTGGTACGCTTCTTCGGCTTGAACGGGAGGTAGAGATCTTCGAGCCGCTTCGGATTGTCGGCCGACCGGATGGCTGCGGCAAGTTCCGGGTCCAGCTTCCCCTGGGCCTCAATGGCCTTGAGGATGGTTTCCTTCCGCTCGGCGAGCTCGCGGAGGCGCTGCACCCGAAGCTGGATCTCTCGGATCGTCACCTCGTTGAGGTTTCCGGTCCGTTCTTTGCGATATCGCGTGATGAACGGGACCGTGTTCCCCTCGTCGAGGAGCTGGACGACGCTCTCGACTTGCACGCGACGGATCTGCAAGTCTTGCGCTATGCGCCCCAAATCGACCGGGATGGGGTTGTCCATGGAGACTCTTCTCTGCACCAGGTGAGCAGGGGCGGCGATGAGGTGACGAAAGGAAGGCCCGGTGAGTCGAGCGAGTCCCGCATCAAGACGATCGCCGCGAGGACCGTAACGTTCGGGGGCGGCTCGGGCGGAGCGCACGATGAAACCTGTTCCTCACATTAAGTTCGGCCACTCTAGATGATGGGAACATCCTTGTCAAGCACCCGAATACCCAACTCGATCGCATCTCAAGAGGTCCGCCGTCCGGGGACATAACCCTCCCTGCTATCGAATAGAAGGTTCGATGAAGGTTCTCGTCTCCGAGACCCCGGGATGTCGTGGTCGCTCGCGATTGTGGAGACGCCGTCGATCGCTTCTCGGAGGCCGGTCCAAGCAGGCGAAGATCAGTGGACGGCCGGCGCTGTCCTCCTGTACGCTTGTCGTGACGATCGAGCAAATTCCTTCGGACCCGGCCGGGCTGCCCCCCTCTGTCGCACGGATCCATGCCTCGGGAGATGGTCGGATGTCGAGACGCGGGATCATCGGGCGGATTGGCCATATCGCCTGGTGGCGGTACGTGCATTGGGTCCACCCCCTGGCCGATCGATTGGGGTCGCGGTGGGGCCGCCCTTCCCGGATGATCCGATGGCCGATCCCTGCGCTGGCCCCATTCCGTCACCGACGGCTCGAGGTGGCGCGAAGGGACGCCCTGGGCGACCTCGTGATGTGCACGCCGGCCTTTCGGGAGTTGAAGCGACGCAACCCGGATTGTCATGTCACCCTGTATACCAAGCAGATGGTCATCGCCAGGACCTGTCCCTATATCGACGAGGTTCGGCCCGTGGAGGAGGCCCCGCCCGATGCGATCTGGATGGACTACGAAAGCGTGGTCCGGTTCAATCGCCGGCCCGACCGGCACCTCGCGCAGATCATGGGAGATTCGCTGGGGCTCGACGTTCGGGACATCCGGCCGGAGTGCGAGTTCGAAAAGGCGGAGGTTGCCCGGTTCCGCGAGGCCTGGAAGGACCTGCCTCGCCCCCACGTCCTGATCGTCCGCAAGGGCGGCCATTATACGCCGAACAAGAACTGGCCCGACGAATACTGGGAAGACCTGATCGACCGGCTCCTGGCACGTGGGACGGTCATCGAGGTCGGGCTGGAGGGGATGGATCGCCGCCCGCGCGAGGTCTCCAACTACGTCGACCTCGTCGGTCGGACGACCCTTCCGTCGCTGATGGCGGCGATCGCCGCGGCTGATCTCCACGTCGCCCCGGACACTGGAACCATTCATCTCGCCGCCGCGGCCGGGGTCCCCTCCGTGGTGATCTACGGGGGGTATCTGCACCCAGCCTCCACCGAATACCCGGGCAACATCAGCCTCTATTCGCCTGTCGAATGCGCCCCGTGCTGGCTCACCACTCCTTGCCCGCACGGCAAGAAATGTTTACACATGATCACCCCAGATCAGGTCGAAGCCGCCGTCTCCGAGATCGCGGCTCGGGTCGTGGGCCAGGGAGCCTCGAGCGCTTCCGTCGGCTGATCCCGCCTTGCCTGTGGCCTCAGGTCGATCAGGCTCCCGATAGGGGAACAGGCGGGATGCCGGGGCGAATCGCCTCGGCATCGGGATTGGACGCGGGACCGGAACCGGGGAACCCGGTCTCCGACGTGGTCGTATAGCCTCCGAGGCTCCAGACCAGTTCGCAATTGTGCTGAACGTCAAGCATGGTCAGGCTCTGCACGGCTCGGAGGACGAGGATCTGGTCGCTCCAGAGGTCGGTCCGCAGCAGAACGTCGCGGAGCCGGACGCGGACGGTCTCCCAGGGGTCGGGTCCGCCCTGGCCGAGGACGACCCGAATCCAGCCCCTGACCACCCGTCGATGTCGGCGGAGGTACTGGACGATCCGGCGCCGCTGCGTCTCGTTATACCTGGGGAAGCAGGGGAGCTCGAACAGGCCGGAGGGTTTGCGTCGGATGCGGTGAACCGGATGCCAGAGTGTCCGGACATTGACGACCGGTTCGGGAAGGTGCGGAGGGAGCCGCTTCGGGTCGTTCGCCGGGTCGACAGCGTACTCCATCACCCGGGCGAGCCCCTCGATCGAAAGAGCGAGGGTGGCGATGTCGTCGTGGTCGAGGATGCAGGCGGCGACCGCCGCGCGGAGCGCCTCGCCTCCTCGGTTGGCGAGGTAGGGAATTTCGTCCGCGAGGTAGCCCGGCAGCCCGTCAAAGCTCCAGCCGAACCGGCGGAGCCATCGACCAACCCATTCCAATCGGGCCTGATGCCGCTGGCGGAGTTGCTCGGCGATGATGCGATCCCGCCGCGTCGCTCCGATGTAGTCCAGGTCGGCCTCCATCGTCGAATCAATGGCGACTTCCGAAGGGGCCGTAGGCAGTGGGAGTCCCAGGTATTCCACGTCGAACTGGGCGCGAAGCCAGAGCGAACCCATGAATACAGGCTTGCGCATCCGGTGGATCTTCCGGAGGGCGGCCCAGTAGGTATCCGGTGGGAACGACCGATTCCGGTCGACCCGGGGGTGGAGGATCTCGTCGACCACGTCGTAGACCGCCCGGAAACCCATCATCACGCCCCGGAGGGCAGCGACGATGATCCGGAATGGCAGGAGGGCGACCCGACCGCCGGCGAAGTAGGCTTCGTAAAGAGCGAACGGGTTGATCGTCCGCGACGAGACTGGCAGCTCGTGGAGCGGGAAGCTGCGGAACGCCCGGCGGACATTTTGCTCGCGGTCGCGGCGGACCAGTTCGGCAACCTGCGGTCCGAACCGGTCGCGGATCTCCACGTCGCGATCCGGGTCGTCGGCGAGGAAGTCGACGGAGGTAAACTCGACCGTCTCCAGGAACGCCTTGGCCTCGGGGCGGCTCGACAGTTCGTCGCGCCTCGGCCGGATCTTCGCGTCGTCGAACGACGATCCCCCGGCGATCGGGGTCGGCGTCTCGGGGAGCCAGACCTCCTCCGGCTCGATCCTCAGCCGGTTCGACAGCCAGGTACGGAACGCCTCACGGTCGGACTCCGGCGAGCACGCCAGCCGGTCGATCGGGATCGCGTGCCGGTTGTAGTCGAGGATCAGCAGCGCCGTCTCCTGCACGAGCAGCCGCGTGATGTAGTTGAACCAGAGGTACGGTCCGCCGAAGAGGCCGCCGGCGCGGTTCATGTCGAGCCGGTCGAGCATCCGGCTCTCGCGGAGCAGGTGCCGAAGGTGGCTCCGCCGGAGGTTCGCCAGGGCCAGGTTTCCCAGAAGCTGAATGGACGCCTTGGTGTCGCTTCGGTGGAAGGGGGATCCATCGAGGTAATCCTGGTAAAGCAGCTTGACGTTCCGGAGGAACGCCATCTCGCGGTCTTCGAAGAGGAACCGGCTTCCTGGGCTCGCGGAAGGTCGGCCCTCGTCCTCATCGGGGGCGATTGGGACGGCCACGCGGTCGTCGGACGATCGGAGCCGAAGCTCGGGATCGATCACGCGATCGCGGAGGAAGATGGCGTCCTGCCGCTCTCGGCGGGACTTGAGGTTCTTGGTGTGCGCGGCGAACTGGGCCTCAACGACTCGCTCGCAGAAGTCGGCTGACTGGTTGGCGATCTTGCGGAACCAGGCGCCGAGCGACCAGAAGCCGAGACAGATCACGCCCAGGATGATGACCGGCCAGCCGAGCAGATTCTGAACCTTGTCGATCGCCTCGCGGACCGCCGCCGGAACCGGCAATGCCTGGACCAGCAGAAACAGCACCAGGAAGGCCGAGCCGAGGTAGAGCAGGCGTCTGGCGGGGGTCCGTGTGGCGTTGACGATCGTGGCGCCGAGGCGGTCGAGGAAGACCGGCGGCGAGAGTGTCCCTTGGAGATCGGCGAGGAAGTAGGCGACGTCGAGCGCCTGCTGGATCAGGTGGCCGAGGTAGTTGGCGGCCAGGGCCACGGCCTCGGACGGGCTCTTCTCGCGGTAGACGAGCAGGTTCCGGATGCCGGGAAGCCGCCTCAGGATCGGGACATCGAACAGCCGGAGGTAGCGGTCGACCGCCTGGACGAACGAGGGGCCCATCCGGTCGACGAGGCGTTCCGGGGTCATCTGGATCAGTCGCTCGACCACGGCCTCAACGGGGATCTCGCGCTCCTCGACATCGGTTCCGGCATCGGCGGCGACGGTCGAGGGGGCGGGCAGGCGGCGGATCCTCGCCTCGAAGTCGCCGAGGAGTCGCTCGGCGAGTTCTCGGAGGTCATCGTCTCCGAGGCGGTCCTCGATCGATCGGCTTGCCTCGTCCAGTTCCCCACGAAGGGCGAGCAGGCGGTGCCGGTCGCGCGACTCGGGCCGCTGGGCGCTGGAGGGCTCGAACAGGACGATGTTCCGGTTGAGCATCCCGGCCAGCCGACGGACCAGCCGATCGCTGAGCCGGAGCAAAATCAGGGCGATCCGGGCCAGCCGAACGATCGGGAGGATCAGCCGGAAGGTACGGAGGACCTGAAACATCCGGCCGGTGGACGCCAGCCATCCGAGGAGTCCCAGGCTGTCCGACGCCCCGACGCCCACCCCCATCTCGGCCAGCTCGAACTGGTGCATCACGAAGCCGAACGGGAGCGAGGGGACGAGGTCGATCAGCAGGTGTCGGACCAGGTAGAAGCCCCGCTCGGGGGCCATCGAGATTCGGACGGCGACCTCGAGTAGCAGGACCGAGCAGACGGCGAGGTCGGCCCAGGCGAAAACTTCGTGCTGGAGAACCGAAAGCGGTCCGGCTCGCTCCAGGAGCCATTCCACGGCGATCAGCCCGATCAACGCGGGGATCAGAATGAGGATGGTGTTTTCCAGGACGGCGGCGCCCCGGGGACCGAGCAGAGCGATCATCCGGAGCGTGAGCAGTTTCTCGCGCCATTCGCTCCGAACGCGGCCGGCGAGGCGGTCGGCCTGTCGGGCCTGGTCTTGGAGCGCCTCGGCCGCCGCGCGATCGAGCGACGCCAGATCCTCCTCGGAATCCGGCCCAGGAGTCTCGAGGAGGGGCGGCAGAATCGGGTCGACGACGGGCTCACCGTCGCCGTTCGCTTCCGCCTCGCTCGTTCTCGGCCGGGTCGGTGGCGCGATCGGTTCGGCGACGAGAGACCAGGACCGGCAGGATTCCCCGAGTCGTTCCAGGTCCTCGCGCGCCAGCTCTAGACGACGGACCATTGTCGGCATCCAACCTGAGCAATGGAACTATTGGTTCAGGCCGGGTCGTTTTAGCCAATAGCACGCTGGGCTGTCTGGATGGCTATGACCATCTGCCCTGTGTGGTGGCACAGGTCAGTCTTTCAGGACAGACGAACGCCATCGCACCAGCGGGAACTCAGTTCTTTACCGTTCCCGCGTCAGGGGAATACCAGATCAAGGAGACGGCCACGGTATCCGCTGTGGGAACAAGCGGCAGCTTACAGACGAACGTGCGAACCTATAACGCGATCGGCGCGACATCAGTCGACTGTCAGACCGGATCTATACCGTTCACAGCATCCGGGGAAACCTGGGGCTCGTGTCCAATTTACGCCGCATCAGGCGCAACAATGAGTTACTGGGAGGCCAATGCTCCGAACGGCGCAACGTGGAATCTCTATGTGACGGTCGAGCGGCTCCAGTAAGGAGATGCGCAGAGACTGGCAGACGCGATGGTGCAGAGGATACTGACCCTTGCAGTGCAGACCTGGGCATCGACGTCACTGACTCAGCCAGCACAGTCTCTATAACTCAACCATGTGACCCATAAGTACACGCCGCCGCTTGGTCGTCCATGCTTCGCGGGCCACCGTGCGGGATGATGAGCAGCGTTGGGTCAAAGACGACCGTAGTGGAGGATGAGCGTTGTCGGATGTGGTAGTTACAGCGGGTACCGGATTTCATTCTGTGTGGCCCATGCCCCTGAATCGAAACGAACTGGTGCGGTTTGGTACGATTCTGGATCGACGTCCCGAAAGCCTGCTTGGGCAGACAGTGGGAATGTCACTCGCTCGCCAACTACTGCGCGTGCGGACACGGGACGGGAGGACAACTCCACTCTGCGCCAATACGGTGCAGGAGGCCTTCGAGCGAAGGCGCGGCCAGCGCAATGTTGTATTAAAGGCACGTCAGATGGGGCTGACGACGTGGGCGGCCGGCCGCTTTTTTCTGAAGACCATCACGCAGCCGGGCACTCTGACGCTGGAGGTGGCACATACGCAGGAAGCGGCCGAGGCGATTTTCCGCATCGTACATCGGTTTCTGAACTGCTTGCCGCGAGAGCTGCGCGAAGGGCCTCTGCGGACTTCGCGCGCCAACG
>DAIDJI010000231.1:0-7796 GCA_027451455.1 Planctomycetales bacterium
GGAATTGCCATGCCTCCGCCGACCGCCGATCGGCTCAAGGTCCGATGCTACCGGTGCAACCAACTCCTCGCCGTCGCCCTGAGCAAGGCGGGATCGGTGGTCGCCTGCCCCAAGTGCAAGGCCGAACTGCTCATTCCCCACCCCGAGCGACAGTCGGACTCAGAGGAAACTTCCGAATCCTCGGTGCTCTCACTCGGTTCCGGGACCTTCGCCTCGCTCGCTCCCGTCCCCGATACGCCCGAAGCCCCCCCACGCCCCGAAGCCCCCTCACCGTCAAGCTTCCTCGATGAGATCTCGGCACTGATCCCCCCGGAACTGGCCTCACTCCGGCCCGAGGACCTGCGCGTCGAGGCCGACGTCTTCGGTGCCATTGTCCGGCAGCCGAGCCCCACGCCTGCCCCGCCTTCGCCGGTCACCGACCCGTTCCTCCTCCCCGGTTCACTCTCGGGATCGGGATGGCGCCCTTCGCCCTCGACGGTCGAGCCGCCCGCGCCCGAGCCGTCTCCATCCCCGATCGCGACGTCTCCCACTCCGACCGACCCCTCGCCCTTTCCCGTCGATCTCCCACCGCCACTCCCCGTTTCCCGATCGGCCCCGGTATCCGAGGCGAGCGTCGTCCTCCCGCCCATCCACGTCGAGCCGGATCCGATCCGACCCAATCCCGCCGTCGAGCCCCGCGCCATTCGCGAGGTCGTCCTGCCCGCCTCGGTCGTTCTGGCCTGGTCGCTCTTTGTCCTTTCGGCCATCCCGATGGCCTTCCTGGCCGGGCTCTTTATTGGGCATTTCCTCTGGAAAGCCGGGCCCTGAGAACGTCGCCGGATCGACCACGGCCCGAGCCCGTGGGGCGGACCGGCCCTGTCTGCCAGATCACCAGCAGAATGATCGCACCGACGACGTGCAGCGCGATTCCCATCCCTACTTCGGGGGGCTCAATCCTCAACTCCAGCCGCCCCGAGGCGTCGGCCGATGCGGCGAAATCGAGCATCAGCTCGGCGCATCGGCGGCCCGCGAAGATCCGACGCCCGTTCGCCAGCCACCAGGAGCCGGGGTTCTGATTGATGTGGACAGTCTCGCCCGGACGGACCTGGAAAACCTGAAGATTGGGGCTCCAGTAGACCGGTCGGACCTCGCCCGCATCCGTCCACGCCTCGCCTCGATAGCCTGGCTCGCCGCGCGCCTTCCGGAGCGTCGTCGCGTTGCGGAAGTAGCTCAACATCGGCTCGTAGCCCTCGATGACACCATACCCGCGTAAAACGCAGGGATAGCCGAGGCCCGACCGGATCTGAATGATCCCGGTCACCGGCGGACCGGGGAACATCGTGGAATCAAGACGGACGGAGAAGCTCTTCGGCAACTGCTCGTGCGCGAGCCTGACGTAATCGGCGGCGATCGCCAGCGCCACCGCCGCGGCGATCGCCGGGCGAACCTTACCGCCCTCGATCCGCCATCGGGCGACGACGCTCCCCGCGGCCAGGCCGAAGCCCAGCATCGTCACGAATCGCCATCGCGTCACGACGTGCGCCGAACCGAGGAACGGCCAGTCCGAGAGCCATCGGCTCGGCTGATACCATTGCACCGAGCCCAGCGCCAACCAGCCCGTCAGCACGATCATCGTATGCCACCACCTCCAGCCCCGGAACAGGCTGAGGATCACCAGCGCCCCGACCAGGTAGCCGATATAGCTGGTCAGTGAGCAGTACGAGGCCCACGCCCGGCCGGGCAAGACTTCCATCCAGTTGGGTGGTGGACGATCGAGCAGATATCGGAGCACCGAGCCGAGCGACTCGTCCCAGTAGGTGACGCGCTCGCGACGATCCTCAAGCAGAACCGGAAACATCGTCGCGCATCGCCAACCGGCCAGGAGGAAGAAAGTCCCGGCCGCCGCCATCAAAGGTCGAAACCTCTGGCGCCATCTCGTGGGCGGCTGGATTCTGGCGCCGCGCAGGATAATTGCAAGAACGAGAAAGGCTCCATAAATCGTGGTGTACTGGATACCGTTGAGCACGGCGAAGGCGGCCCAGAAGCCCAGTCCAATTCCGTGCCGGACACCCTCTCGGATCCGGAAAGCATGGTAGGCCAGCCAGGGGAGGCTGCTGAATCCCATCACGATGATGTAACCATCGACTGTGTTGACGATCGCGGCGCCGTTGATTGCGTAGACGATCGCGGCGACGGCTGCGCCGATCGCGTCGCCCAGCCAGAGCCGGGCGAGTCGATAGGAGCCTTCGACCGCGATCCCGATCTGGAGGACCGCCGCGATCCGGAGGCCGACGCTGGTCCCGAGCGCGAGGACCATCGGCGTCGCGATCGAGGCCACTCCAATCTGCGGCTCGGCGGCCAGCGGAAAGCCGCCGCGGCACCAGGGGTTCCACCAGGGGAACTGGCCCCAGATCAGGACGGTCCGCCGGATCGCCTCGTACTTGTCCATCACGAAATCCCAGTCGGCGATCCCGATCGCTTCGGGGTCGTGCAACATGGGCTCGAACATCGAGGCGATGGCCAGCCGGAGGGCCCAGGGGGTCCAGGTGTCGGACCAGGTCCGGCCCGAGAGGGTTGGCCAGGAGTCCCCTGGCCGGACTTGCAGGAGGCGCCAGGTGCCGACCGCCAGCAGGACGAGGAGCGTCGACTGTCCGAGCCACCAGGCGACCTGATGTGGGATGGAGTCGATCCCAACGAGAATCCATTCCCAGGCCAGAGGTGTCACGAGCAGAACCATGGAGGCCACGACGAGCAGGACCACCGGCCTTCGAGATCGAAGGTCAAACCACGGGCGGAGGATCTCGCCCCACGGCCGCAAGGATTGCCGGTCTCTGGTCCCCATTCCGCCCGCCCCGCCGAGTGGTGCCCTGCCGCCGACCCCGCGCCGGATCGGCTGGTCGAACTCCTGTAAGATAGCGAGGAGCGGCTTTCGGAACAGCCGGGGAACGTTCGAGGCGAGCGGAGGGATTTCCAGGTGTCGGACGAACAGGAAAAGGCGGGGCTACCTCGCAATGTGAAGCTGCTGGGCCTCGCCAGCCTGGTCAACGACATCGCCAGCGAGATGATCTATCCGATGATCCCGGTGTTCCTGATCGGGGTTCTGGGAGGGAATCGCGTTCAGCTTGGCTTGATCGAGGGGGCGGCCGATTCGGTTGCGAGCCTTCTCAAGCTCTGGTCAGGAGGGAGGTCGGATCGGGTCGGACGTCGCAAGGGGTTTGTGGTCTCCGGTTACTTGCTGGCAACGGTCGCGCGCGGGCTGCTTGGGATGGTGACGTTACCCTGGCAGTTATTTATGATTCGGGTCGGTGATCGGGTCGGCAAGGGAATTCGGACCTCGCCGCGTGACGCCATGATCGCCGATTCGACGGCGCCCGGAATGCGCGGTCGGGCGTTCGGCTTCCACCGGGCGATGGATCACCTGGGAGCGGCGATCGGCCCGGTGCTCGCCGCGGTGTTTCTTTGGGCCTGGCCCGGTCGGTTGCGGGAGCTATTCCTGCTAGCGGTCGTGCCGGGGATCGTGGTGGTCGGGCTGCTGACTCTCGGTCTGCGCGAGCCCGGCACTTCGGCGACGTCGCGGGAGCCCTTCCGGATGACGCTCGTTCCGTTCGGCCGCGACTTCCGCCGGTTGCTGTTCGCCCTGGTCGTCTTCACGCTCGGCAACGCGAGCGATGCTTTTCTGCTTGTCCGCGCTGGGGAGCTCGGCGTCCCGGAGTTCCAGTTACCGATCCTCTGGTGTGTCTTCCACGTCGCGAAGAGCGCCGGTTCGATGGTAGCGGGACGGGCCTCCGACCGGCTGGGGACCCGTCCGCTGATCCTCGCCGGATGGGCGGTTTATGCCCTGATTTACCTGGCGTTCGCAATGGCAACGGCTGTCTGGCAAGTCTGGGCGCTGTTCCTGGGCTACTCGCTCTTTTATGCCCTGACTGAGCCGGCAGAGAAGGCGATGGTCGCCGAACTGGTCGGCGGCGAGCGGAAGGGGCTGGCGTTCGGCTGGTACAACCTGTCGATCGGTGTGGCCGCCTTGCCGTCGAGTCTGATCTTTGGGATCCTCTACCAGATGTTGGGGGCCTGGGCAGCGTTCGGCTTTGGAGCATGTATGGCCGTTGCGGCTGCCCTGATCCTCCCCACAGGAGAGAACCGAAACCCGCGCCCGGGGGAAGAACCCGAGCCGGCCGGATCGACGGTCCTGCGGAACTGACGGGTTCCCTTCCCGCCCTATCGAACCTCGGATCCGGCCCCCGAGCTCCACGCCCGTGCGGGCTCATTCTTCTCGGACCGGGTTCCTATCGCCGTGGTCGATCCGGAACATCCTTGCATCCGCCCCTCTCCGGTCAAGAGCCAGTGGGGATTGATCTGACAGGCTGCGATCAGCCGGAGAATCACCATTGCGGGGATGGCGACCCCCGCCTCATAGTTCGACCACGTCCGCTGGGGAATTCCTAGAATCTCGGCAAGATGAGCAATTCCGTCTTCTCCGAAGAGTTCCCGTCGAACCTGGCCGACCCTTCGGGCCAGCATGGTTCGGTCCCATTCGCGATCGGGCATCATCGCCTCCAATTGGACTACGATCGGGTCAGCAACAGGAGTGGGTGTCCCGGCAATACCGTGGCCGGACACGAATGAGACCCGGTCTGCCGCCATGGCATGCCGGGCCTCCCCACCACCGCGGATCGAATTATCCGTGGCACAGAGCTGAGAGAATTATGGCTTTTTGTTGCTAGTCTGGGAAGATGGTCGTCATGAAATTCGCATCAATCTGGCCCAATTATGCAGTAGATGGCCTGTCCCGGGTGACGGGGAAATTGGGATCGGAAATGGGGGACTGGGTCATCGGCGGGTTCAGGAGACTTCAAGACCTTCTGAGGTCCACCAGGCTTCCGCGCGATTGGGGCCCCAGTCGGAGGCGGAAGTACAATCGGCGAGGGCGTCGCCCAGCGCGCGGACAGAGGGGAATCGATCGGCGGGGCGCTTCGCCAGGCATCGAAGGACCACGGCTTCGAGATCGGCCGGCAGTCCGGGGATTCGCTCCGAGGGCGGGACAACCGGATCGCGGACCTGGGACATCATGATGGCGAACCCCGATTCGCCCGTAAAGGGAGGGCAGCCGGTCAGGGCGAAATACATCATCGCGCCGAGCGCGTAGATATCGGCGCGGGAGTCGAGGGAACGGTCGGCGGTCGCCTGCTCGGGAGCCATGTACATTGGCGTCCCGCTTACAGTCAGTTCGTGGGAAATCTCGACGGCCCCTGGATCCTGGGTGAGTTTGACAAGACCGAAATCGAGGACCTTTGCGACATCGGCCTCGCCGCCCCGGACGGCCAGGAACAGGTTGCCCGGCTTCAGGTCGCGATGGACGAGCCCCAGTCGATGTGCTTCGGCCAGCCCGGCACAGACCTGGCGGAAGATGTAGATCACCCGCCCCGGCAAGAGCGGGCCATCGCGGCGAACGAGGTCCGAGAGGCTCATGCCCTGGAGGTATTCCATGACGTAGTAGAACGTGCCGTCGCCGGTGTGGCCGTAGTCGTAGATCTCGATCGTGTTCGGATGCGAGAGCCGCGCCGCCGACTGAACTTCGCGCTCGAATCGGGCGAGGGCGATCGGGTTCGAGCCCGACTCACGCTTGATCAGTTTCAGGGCGCAGGGCCGCTTCAGCAGCAGGTGCTCGGCAAGATAGACCTCGCCCATGCCTCCTTCGCCGAGCTTGCGGATCAGCCGGTACTTGCCAAACTTCCGTGCCCGATGCAACTCGGTCCGAAGTCCGTTGAGGAGGATCGAGCTGAAGGTCGCGATGATGGCCGCCATCACAAGAAACAGCGCGTTGGACCCGGTGAACTCAGCGGCCGACATCCTCTCCGAAAACGCGACGAGCCTGGGGTTCTCCGACAGGAAGGCGTGGCTGAAAAGCGGTGCCGCCGCCATCAACACGACAATCCAGGCAACGGTCCTCGGACGGTTGGGAATCAGAGTCCCATACATGAGAATCAGCGTGACCATCTGGATCACTCCGTTCTTCATGAAGGCGACCAGGCCGATCTCCCTCTCGCGCTCGAGGACCTCTAGACTCACGAAATACTGGGCCAGCACGACGATCGCGGTCAGACCGCCAAAAAGCAAGATCTCCAGCGCTCGGACTTGCCCCGCGGATAGCCGAATCGGACTGACGAGCACCGCGGCGACGACTGTACTCAAAACGAGCCGAGAGGCGAACAGACCCCAGGTGTACGGTCCGTGGGATGACCGGTAGCTGAAATGCCATATCAGAAGTGTGGCAAAGGCGAAGGTCAGGAGGAGCGCTGTGGCGGCGAGGCGATCTCGCCGCAGCGCCCGTAGCTCGCCCGAGCCGCTGCTGGGGGACGGGTCGATCGGCCGGGCGGCCCCCACGGTTTCTGAGGAGGTTGAGACCATCGCGGCGCGAAGCCCGTCGAAATCTCCATCGGGCGAGGGCTCCAGGTCGATCACCTCAATGGCGTCAACCGATTCGTCGGACGTGGACGTGGACATCAGTCATCCCCTGGAATCGCTCCGAGCTCACGCGATCAACCCTTCGTTTGCTTGCCTTCGATCCGGTCGGAGGAACGCGATCGATCCCCTTGGATCCGACCGGATTCTCCTCTCGGACGCCGATGAGCCGTTCCGGGTTGCCCCGACTCGAGTTCACGGGCTTCCTCGATCAACTCTCGAACCTCGCCTTTCATCTCGTTCTCAAGGTCCTCAGCATTCTGCTCGATCCGATCGGCGAGCGGAGCACGGATGGACCGCCCGCTCGAGAGCCAGGGAACGAACGTGAAGGCAATGAAGACAAGAGCGATGGTGGCCGCCGGCTCGGCCACCTCTCGGGTCGACTTCAGCAACCTGCGCCGATCCAGGCCGTCTCGCAGCACCGTCAAGACCAGGGCCGGGATTCCAGCGGCCAGCCGACCCAGGTTCAGCAGAACCACGAAGGTCGCACCAAAGAGTGCCAGCGGTCGGGCCTTCACGGCGGTGCCGAAGAGCAGGATCATCAGAAACGGCAGCGAGGCGACATAGGCCCCCTCGTTCAGCCACCGGAAGAATTTCTGGAACGGACCGAGCGCCTTTCGCCAGAGCCGTCGGATTCCGCTCGGGCCGATCGGCCTCGGATCGCGGCCGGAGGGAATGCGTTCCGGTCCTGCCAGGGCATAAGGGGTGGAGTCATTGTTGTCCGACAGTGCCGGAGGCAGTGCCGGCGCGGGCCGCATGGCCGGCGCGCTCAGCGGGGCCAGGCCAACCTGGCTGATCCCTGTTCGCAGCCAGTCCATGATCGAGGGAGCATCAGTACCGATCTCCGAGGGCCCGGTGGGCCAGGGCATCGAGACGGCAACCGCGTGCGCGGAGGCCGACCCAACCCTCGCGCCGGTCATGGTCAATTCTTCAGGACGAGGAATCTCCGTCTCCTGGCCGCAGAGACGACATCGCCCCCGTTTCCCAGCCTTCGACGGATCGACGTCGAATCTCGATCCGCAGCTC
This sequence comes from Planctomycetales bacterium, assembly GCA_027451455.1. Classification (GTDB taxonomy): domain Bacteria; phylum Planctomycetota; class Planctomycetia; order Isosphaerales; family Isosphaeraceae; genus JAKAUH01. The sequence goes on from DAIDJI010000231.1 coordinate 7,465, forward strand.
CGGCAGTAGAAGATGATCCCCATCGAATCGAGCACCCTCGCCGCCTGTCCCACGATTCTGCTGCCTTTCAAAACCGGACAACCAGCAGACCGAGGAGCAGGAGCGTCCAGAAGATCACGCCCTCGTCGAACCGCGAGAGGAGCCAGAAATACAATGTCGAAAGCAACAAGGTCTCGCCCACGAACGCGATCTCGGGAGTGGTCCCGGCTGTGCGAGCGGCCTGAAGTTGCCATTCCGCCCAGGGAAATCGCTCCCAGCTAAACAGGAAGAGATAACTGAGCAGCGCGACGCCGGCTGTGTAGCACCCCGCGAGGAACAGCCAGTGTTCCTTC
>DAIDJI010000231.1:7806-8045 GCA_027451455.1 Planctomycetales bacterium
CAGGGCGGACAGGAACATTGTTCACCTCCCGCCTCTGGGAGATCCTGGACCCGGGGCATGCTCGCCTTCGATGGCAACCAACCGCGGCCGTCCTGTAGGGGCGGCGGCGACCACAGCGTCCTCCGCCGACCCCATCTCCGGGTCAATATAATCTTTGCATGTTCCCGTATCAAGCCGATCGTTTGCGAAAAGTGCCCCCTCTTCGACAAAGAGGAGCCGGGATCATCCGGTGACGGCCC
>DAIDJI010000232.1 GCA_027451455.1 Planctomycetales bacterium
TGTCGCGAGGCGGGCATCGCCCCGCGTTTGGGGGACGAGCGGCGCTCAGTGTCCCCGGCCGCCGGGGAACCACTCCCGGAGCAGCGGGAAGGCTCCGCTCGACTCACGTTCCTTCATCGCGAGCAGTCGGTCGAGGAGTTCCTTTGCTTCGCGCGAGCCGCGAGACCTAGCCAGGACCTCTCGGAGCAGCGCCTCGGCCTCTTTCCATTCACCACGATTGAGGGCGCGCCTTGCCCTCGCCAGTTCGAATCCAAAGGATGGTTCTGGCGTGGTCTCGACCGTCGTCCGAGTACCCACTTGATGTCGTTCCAGAACCTCGGCGACCCGCGCCCGCAGCTCGACGGGTGAGATCGGCTTCGAGATAAAGTCGATGGCGTCCAGCCGCATCGCGGTGACAGCGTCAGGGATGCTGCCGTGCGCCGTCAGCATCACCACGGGCACCTTGGTTCCTAGCTCACGAATGCGGGTGAGCGTCTGCATGCCGTCGAGGCCAGGCATTCGCAGGTCGAGGATGATCAGGTCGCACGGCTCGGCCTGGATCATCCCGAGCGCGGTCTCGCCATCGGGCGCAACGGCAGTCGGGTAGCCGACTGTGGCGAGTGCGGTTCGGAGCATGAGCCGGACGTTCGGCTCGTCGTCTACGATCAGGATACGGGGATGGTTGGGCATCGGAGTTATCCCTCAGGCCCGTCGGAGCCGGCGGCGGCCGGGCAGGCGGGGAGCGAGAAGGTGAAGGTGGTTCCGCGGCCGGGCTGGCTATCGACCTCAATCCGTCCGCCGTGTGCCGCGATGACCTCGCGTGCGATTGCCAGCCCTAGCCCTGCGCCGCCGGCGGTCGCTTGACCCGGGACTCGATAGAACTTGTCGAAGAGGTGCGGCAGGTGTTCGGCAGGGATGCCACGCCCGGTGTCGTGGACCTCCACGGCGATGTCAGGTCCCTCGACTCGGGCGGAGAGCCGGATCGCGCCGCCCCTCGGCGTGTGCTGGATCGCGTTGCCGATCAGATTGTCAAACACGTGATGAATCCGGTCGCGATCGACCAGAACGCTCAGATCGTGGTCGATCCGATCGGCCGAGAGGCCGATCCCGGCGTCCTCGGCCTGCGGATGCATTCGCGCCTCGGCCTCGGCGATCAGCGTTGCGACCGACTCCGGCTGTAGGTCCATTCGCACTCGACCCTGCTCGATCCGCGAAAGGTCGAGCAGGTCGTCGATCATGGCCAGGATACGGTCGGCGTCGTGCCGGGCGGCGAGCAGCAGTTCAATCTGCTTTGAGTTGAGTGGGCCGACCACTTCCTCCAGAAGCAGGTGAACCGCCATCTGCACGCTGGTTAGCGGTGTTTTGAGCTCGTGGCTGACCGTCGAGACCATGTCGCTCTTGAGCCGGTCGAGCCGGTGGAACCGCGTCACGTCCACCATGTTCACGGCGGCGCCGAGCAACTCGTCGTCGGCGCGGATGGCGACGACCCTTGGCAGGAAGAACCGCTCCTGAACACCGTCGGAGAGCGGGATGGCCTGTTCGAGCGTCGGCGGAAGGTGGTCGCCCCGGCCGGCAAGCACCTCGCTGAGGGCCGTCCGGATCTGGGCCGGCGGCTGCCAGGGGACAGGTGTGTCGCCCGCCGGAACAGCGCCAAGGAGCCGGCGTGCGGCCGGGTTCGCCAGTTCGACCGATCCCATCGGATCGACGACGACCATGGGATCAGGGAACGCGTCGATCGTTGCCTGAGCCGTCTTCTGGGCGCGAAGCAGCCGGGCCGTCCCGGCCTGTCGAAATTCGCGGATCGTCCGGGCCATTCGGTTGAAGGCGATGGAGAGCTCGCCCAGTTCATCACGGCGCGAGGATGCGATGACCTGATCCAGCTCGCCCCGCGCCACCGCCCGCGCCGCGACCGTGACCGCCCGGATCGACCGCTCGATCGATCGGCTCAGCCAGACCGAGATTCCCACCGCCATCGCGATGGCCGCGATCAGGGCGCCGGCCATCAGCCGAGTCGAGAGCGCCGCGTTCTCGCGAGCCTGAAGGTCCATCGCGCTCATGTTGTCCTGGTTGAGCTGGAGGACGGCGTTGGCACCCTCCCGGATCGCGTCGAAAGCGGGGAGAAGCTCATGGAAATAGGCTTCGATTCGAGCCGGCCGCGTTCCCGCTGGCAATTCGAGGAACCTTCCGGCGGCGTCGGTGTACCGTTCAAACCAGCGTGCCAGGTTGTCGGCCAGCTCCTGCTCACCGGGCAGTGTGATGTTCCCCTGCTCGATCCGAAGCTGCTCCAGGAATCGGGCGCGATGTTCGGCATACTGCCGGCGACCTCGCTCATGTTGCCCGGCGATCACGAAAAGTAGTCCCGAGTCCATCCGCTCGACTGCCTCCTTCATCCCCTGGGCTGCCAGCACGCTCCGGTAGTTCTCGCGCAAGATGCGATCGATGTTTCCGCCCAGCCGGTAAAACATCCCCACCGCCCAGAGTCCAAGTACGGTCAGGATCACCAACGTGGGCAGGAGGCCAATCAGAATCCGAGTTCGGAGTGTGTGTACGGCCATCATGTCGGGACCTCCTGAAGCGATCGGCGCGCCGTCGAGCCCTCTTTGCGGCCGGTTTTGCGCAAGTCATCGCCAGGTTTGAACTACCGCGATCGGATTTTATAAGGCTGATCGTCGCGCGACGCGCGGGGTCGTGCAAGATGCAAGAGATCAGATCGCGGGTCCGGCATCCTGCACGAACCGTCAGAGTCCCAGATGCTTGCGCTTTCGGTAGAGCGTACTGGGATCGATGCCAAGGATGCGGGCGGCGTCGCCGGGACCCTGGGTCCTGGCGAGGATCAGCCGGATATGCTCGGCCTCGATCTGATCGAGGGTGACGGGCTCGCCGACGGCGATCCGGGGCGACTCGACGGCGCCTCGGGGTCGTTCGGCAATCACACGGCCGGGCAGGTCGTCGACCACGACCTCCGGACCGATGGCGAAGATGGCGGCGCGCTCCATCGCGTTCCGCAGCTCACGGAGATTCCCGGGCCAGGAGTACCGGGCGATCGCCTCACGAGCCGCCGGGCCGAGCCCATCGATCGGCTTGCGCATCTGCCGGGCGAAGAAGCTCAAAAGATGCCCGGCCAGGTCGAGAAGGTCGGCCCGCTCGCGAAGGGGCGGCAAGGCCAGTTCGACTACGTTGATGCGAAAGAGCAGGTCCTCGCGGAACTCTCCGGCGGCGACGGCCGTGTCGAGGTCGCGGTTGGTCGCCGCAATCAGGCGGACGTCGGCCGATCGCGGGCGAGCCTCGCCGACCCGCTCGTACTGCCGCTCCTGAAGGAACCGGAGTAGCTTTGGCTGGAGCGGCAGAGGTAGGTCGCCTATCTCGTCGAGAAAGAGCGTCCCGCCTTCCGCCGCAGCCACCTTTCCCTCCGTCGCGGCGACGGCCCCGGTGAACGCACCCCGGGCGTGGCCGAACAGTTCGCTTTCCAGCAGTTCCGCGCCGAGGCTGGGGCAGCTCACCGTGACGAACGGACCAGCCGACCTCCGGCTCGCCGCGTGGATCGCCCGGGCCAGCACCCCCTTGCCGGTGCCGCTCTCGCCCCGGATCAAAACCACGGCATCGGTCGCCGCGACCCTTTGACCCTGGTCGAGGACCGCCCGAGTCTTTGGGTCGTCGCTCGCCATCTCGACCTCGGGGATCTCAACAGCGAGCCGCCGGGTCAAGTCGTCGACGCGATTTTGAAGTCCCCGCAGCCGCTCCAGCCGTTCGAGCGTCGCGCGGATCTGCGCCGGTGTGAACGGCTTGGGCAGAAAGTCCAGCGCACCCCGGCGCATGGCTTCAACGGCCGCGTCAATCGTGCCGTGTGCGGTGATCATCACTGTGGCAATTCTCGACGACCGCCGGGCGATCTCGTCGAGCAGGTCGAGCCCTGAGTCGTTACCGAGGCGAAGGTCGATCAGTGCCACGTCGATCCCGCCGCGCTCGATCGCGGCGATCGCCTGGCTCACGCCGGGAGCCTCCTCGACTCCGTGTCGCATCGCCTCCAGCGCGATGCGCAGTGTCTTCCGGATATTTGGCTCGTCGTCAACGATCAGTATCTGCATGGCGGGCGATCGGTTTAGGGTCGAGTCGTTTTTCCCGATCTCAATTGTGACGAGCGCGGCCCCGGAGGCAAGCCCAGCCGATCATGAGCGGATCTGCGGGACGACTCGCCCGGCGATCTCAGTAGGTTATCCGTCGCTTCTGCATCAGGTAGACGCACGGGCCATCCGATCGATTCCGTGATGTTGGAAAAAGAAATCAAAAAGGCCGAGTCGGTTGGCCAATTCCTTGTCCCCCGGCGTTTTAGTCCGGTGTGCCGTCCTGTTCGATGTTCATGGCTTTGAACGGTCGGAGACGAGACATCGATTAAATCCGCATGTTCTCCAGCCTCGGCGCCTCGACGACCCGCGGGCACTCAGGGAGCGAGCCAAGGAAGATCCGGCCGTAGGGCTTGGTCAGCACCCTCGGATCGAGAATCACAACGATCCCGCGATCCGTCCGGCTTCGGATCAGGCGGCCGAAGCCCTGTTTTAGCTTGATCACGGCCTCGGGTACCTGGTACTCCACAAACGGATTACCGCCGCGCCGGCGGATGTCTTCCAGTCGAGCCTCAAGGAGCGGATGCGAGGGGACCGCGAACGGCAATCGAGTGATGATCACGTTGGAAAGTGTCTCGCCAGGGACGTCCACCCCTTGCCAGAAACTGTCCACGCCGAAAATCACGCTGTTGATGTCGGCCTTGAACGCCTCGACCATCTTCGACCGCGGGAGGCCGTCGGACTGCGAGAAGACCGCGATATCGCGACTCGCCAGCCAGGGCGTCAGGGCCCGCGTCGCAGCCTCCATCATCTTGTACGAGGTGAAAAGGACGAACGCCTTACCGTGCGTCTGGGCCAGGTAGTGCGCCACCGCTCGGATCGCCGCCTGTTCGAAGTCGCGCGGCTGGTCGGAAGGATCAGGAAGATTGTTAGGTAGGTGGATTTTTACCTGATTTGCATAATCAAACGGGCTTCCGAGTGCCAGAGTCTCGGCTGCCGTCAGGCCGATCCGACCTCGGAAGAAGTCGAACTTCGGCGGCGAGCCGACGCAGAGCGTCGCCGAGGTCAGGACACAGGTTGGGACCTCGGTGTAGAGCAGCCTCCGGAGGCTCGGCCCGACGTCCAGTGGAGAGGCCGCCAGGCGTACGCGCAGGCGGCTTTTTTGCTCGACCTCGACCCAGTAGACCGCCGCATCGGTCGCCTGCCTGTTCCACGCTGCGATCTGGTCGGCCAGCGCCCGGCACCGCTCCTCGGCAGCGACCAGCTCGACCTTCTCCTCAGGCTTAGCGATCGTCTCGGCGCCCCGGCCGATCGCCGTGGCAAGCCGGCGCAGTTCCTCGCAGACGTGCTCGCTCCACGCGGGAGCCTTGCGGAGCCGGCCGTTGTATCCCTCGTGCTGCGAGCCGAACCAGCTCGCGGCCTGGTTGAAGAAGTCCTCGGCTGCGTCTCGGGTCTTCTGGGCCTGGCGGATCGCCTCAGCGCAGGCGTCTCGGTGGCTGGCGAGCACGCCCTTGCCGGTCCGACCGTTGTAGAGCCGGGCCATCGCCAGGTCCACGCCGACGTTCGAAAGTTGTACTCCCATCCGTTCGCCGGCAACCGCTTCCAGCGTGTGCGCCTCGTCGATCACCGCGACCTGGTAATCGGGGAGCAGCCCGAATCCCTCGCCGCGGAGGACCAGGTCGGTGACCAGAAGCGCGTGGTTGACCACCAGCACGTTCGCCGTCCGCATCCGCCGGCGGGCCTTGAAGAAGAAGCATTCGCTGTGATTCGGGCACTGCCGGCCGAGGCAGTTGTCATCCTCGCTCTGGACCGCCTCCCAGACACTCGGCATCGGGCGGAAGTCGAGGTCGGATCGGCTTCCATCCGCCGTCCGCTTCGACCACATCCGCAGGGTGACAAGTTGGTCGATCTCCTCTTCGCGCTGGAAGAGAAGGTTCTGACGCTTGATCGCCACCTCCAGCCGCCGGAGGCTGATATAGTTCGAGCGCCCCTTGACCAGGACCGCCGTGAACTCGTCCGGCATCACGGACTGAAGGAAAGGTATGTCCTTGGCGACGATCTGTTCCTGAAGGGCGATGGTGTGGGTCGAGACGACGACCTTGGTCTTCGGGGTGGCGGTGGCCTGAATGGCCGGGACGAGATAAGCGAAGCTCTTGCCGACGCCGGTGCCGGCCTCGACGACGAGGTGGCCCGGCTTCTCGATAGCGCGGGCGACCGCCTGAGCCATCGAGAGTTGCTCCGGGCGGTGCTCGTACCGGGGCAGTCGCCGCGCGATCGCGCCGCCGGGACCGAGGATCGAGACGGGGTCCAGGTTCGCCATGCCTGCTCCCGGCGCCCGCTCGGACGGGGGCCTCGGTACTGGGTTCTCCCCCAGGACCTCATGAGTCGGTCTCTGGAGAGATTTTCTTGATGATTTCTGTGGTCGATACGGCCAGCCGGGTCTACACGGAGCATTATGGGACCATTCGCCGATACCTCACGCCAATGGCAATCCTTGCACACTCCAACGCCATCCGCACATCAATCCCCTCGCACCGATTCGCGTAGTGCTCACGAAGGGCGAGCCCTGTCTCTGGGTCTTTCCGGGCGGCGATGGCGAATCCCGCCGCATGCCGGACTAGCAGGGCTGGATCGTCCAGTATCCGCAGGAGATCGGGGGTTGCTCGAAGATCGCCGAGGGAACCTGGAATCCGGCAAGAAACCTCGCGGACACACTGTGACGGCGACCCGAGGCGTCGGAGCATCTGATCGAACAACTCGGGGTCTCTCCGCTCCTCCAGGACGCGACAGCTCATCCTCGGATTCCCTGGAGGCGGTCGATTCGGTTCCGAGAGGCCATCCGTCTTGACTCCGAGGCGAAACGAAGGTTTTTGTGCCAGAGGTTCGCGATCCTGGAGATCGCGGCGCGAGGTTTCTACCCGCCGAAATCCTCATCTCTCGCCCCCGGACTTCACGGCTCCTTCCATTCTACCACGGAGCCGGCGCAGGGCTTCACGATCGGCCGATGATGCCCTGAGTTGGGCTGGAGGCGGTTGCATACAGTTTCTTCGGGATTCGCCCGGCGCCGTAAGCGAGGCGTCCGGCCTCGATCGCCATCCGCATCGCGTGGGCCATCCGCAGCGGGTCGCGCGCCCCGGCGATCCCGGTGTTGAGCAGGACCCCGTCGCAGCCCAGCTCCATCGCGATCGCGACGTCGCTCGCCGTCCCGACCCCGGCGTCCACGATCACCGGATAGGACGGGTCGTCCCCCTTGAGGTCCTCCAGGATGATCCGGATGTTGTTCGGGTTGAGGACGCCCTGGCCGCTCCCGATCGGACTGCCGGCCGGCATCACGCTCGAGGCGCCGGCCTCCTTGAGCCGACGCGCCATGATCGGGTCGTCGCTCGTGTAGCAGAGGACCCGGAACCCCTCGGCCACCAGGACCCTCGTCGATTCGAGCGTGGCGACCGGGTCGGGGAGGAGCGTCCGGGGGTCGGCCAGGACCTCCAGCTTCACCCAGTCGGCGCCGGGGTTGCCCAGCCCTTCGAGCAATTCCCGGCCGAGCCGGGCGGTACGAAGCGCGTCTTCGGCCGAGAAGCATCCGGCCGTGTTCGGCAGAATCGTGTATCGATCTGGATCGAGGAAATCGAGTAGGTTGCGCCCCTCTCGGTCGAAGAGGCGCTCGCGACGGACGGCGACCGTGACCACCTCGGCCCCGCTCGCGTCGAGGCAGTCGCGCATCATTTCGAGCGTCGCATATTTCCCGGTCCCGACAAACAACCGGCTGTGGAAGGTGTGGCCGCCGATCGTTAGCGGCTCGGGCGTGAGTGGATCGGTGGGAGAGTTCTCGGGCCCTCCGCCGCCGACCAGCGTGACGATCTCGAGGACGTCGCCGGATACGAGAGCGGTTTCGGCGTGCTGCCGCCTGGTGACAAGGTCGCGGTTGCGCTCGACGGCGACGTGCTCGGGCCGGACGCCCAGGTCGCGGAGGAGCTCGGCAACGGTCAGCGGCCCGTCCAGCTC
>DAIDJI010000233.1 GCA_027451455.1 Planctomycetales bacterium
GAAGATGAGCCGAAGCCCTCGGCACGTCTGCCTCATTCGACAGAACCCGCATGCGCCAGCGGGATCGTCACAACCCCAAAATCGGCCAATCGCCCCCCGTTCAATCAGACAAAGAGCCGCACGGCCGGAAAATCCGACGATCTCCGCATCATCGACATCCTTGACACCACAGTCTCTGGGGATCACCGACGAAAGGATGGGGAAGGACGGAGACCCAGGTTGCCTGGGATAGGAGAGGGGATGTTGAAAAAAAGAAAGGGCGGCCCGGCCCAGGCGTCGGGTTATGACGCGGGGGCGAGCCGCCCATTGTGGGAAGGCGGGAGCAGACGAACTTTACTCGACAATTCCCTGAGGACCGACCCGGCCTGGCTGGGGATAGGCCTGAGGCTGGCTGGCCGCACGACGTCGGACGTCCAGCTCGATCGCGCCAAATGTCCCTTCGTGGCGCTGGATGGTCATGCTAAGGGCGGTGAGCAGTCGCTTCGCGGTGTAGAAGTTCATGACCAGCCGCTGGTTCGCCTTGACCTCCTGGCGGCCGGTCGCGAAGGGCTGGGGATTGAGACCGAAGTCGAGAATCACTTCCTCGGGCGTGGCCGTGACCCGGCAGAAGTTGGAGTACGACGGCAAAGTGCCGGAGTCGTCGACGTGAACCTCGGTCCCCTGCTGTACCTGCTGGGGGGCCGGTGTCCCGGCGCCTTCTTCCTTTTCGCTCATGGAATTCTCCGATTTTTGGGAGGGGTCAAGGGAGGCACGAGGCCCCGGTTCAGGCCGGATTTGCCGCGAGCGATCCCAGTCTCGGTCCTTATTTCATCGATTCATCGACGAAATGGCAAGGAGTTCCCGCAGTTTCGGTTCAGGCGGCGGCGCAGGAGGTATTGATCTCGACTAGCCGATCAAGTTCGGCGAGGGTCCGGCCGGCCGCACCGTGCTGAGCCAGGACGATCCGACGCGCGGCCTCGCCTCGGGCTGCGGCGGCCTCAGGATCTTCCAGATCTTCCAGAAGGGCCCGCGTGAGGTCTTCGGCATCGATCACACGCCGGGCCGCACCGTGGCGGAGGAGGTGATCGACCGTCTCCCGGAAGTTGGAAGTATGCGGCCCGAACATCACCGAGGCCCCGTAAGCGGCCGGCTCCATCATGTTCTGGCCGCCCCGGCCTGGGAGCAGGCTTCCCCCGACAAACGCGATGTCGGCCAGGCCCCAGACCGCCCCCAGCTCGCCGATGGTGTCGATCAGAATCACAGGGGGTCGCCCCTCGGGACGACGAGGGAGCTCGCCGGGGGTTCCTTCGAGCCGGCTCCGCCGCACGACGACACGCCCCTGACGCTCCAGCCATTGCGCGATCGCTTCAAACCGCTCGGCGTGGCGCGGGACCAGGACCAGGCGGAGGCCCGGGTGCTGGCGACTGGCCTCTGTGTAGGCCGAGTACGCGGCGGCTTCCTCGCCCTCCATCGTACTTCCCGCGACGAAGACCAGCTCGGCCGGCGAGAGGCCCAGCAGCCGGCGAAGCTCCCGGGTCCGGCTGTTATTCCGGTCGCTTTCCAGACCGTCGAACTTCACGGAACCGGTGATCCGAACCCGATCGCCAGGAATCCCCAGGTCCACAAAGCGGCTCGCGTACTCGTCGTTCTGGGCCGAGACGGCGTCGATCTGGGCGAGTGTCGAACGCAGGAGACCACGGAGACGCCGATAGCCCCGGAAGCTCCGGGCACTGAGCCGGGCGTTGATGATGGCGACCTTCGCCCCGGATTCCTTCGCGGTCCGGATCAGGTTCGGCCAGAGCTCCAGTTCCACAAGCGCCAGCACGGTCGGCCGAATCCGTTCGACAGCCCGGCGTGTGGACCAGGTGAAGTCGAGCGGTGCGTAGAAGGTGACCAGGTCGGGAAAGGTCCGCCGCGCGACGGCCAGGCCGGTCGAAGTGGTGGTTGAGATCAGGATCTCCCAACCTGGCCTTCGTCGGGAGAGTTCGCGGATAAGCGGGCGGAGCAGCAAGACCTCGCCGACGCTCACGGCGTGGAACCAGAGGCAAGGCTGGTGGCCGATCCGAAGCGGAGCCTCGCCCCGGAGCTTCTCGCGCCAGCCTTCGCGGTACTTACCGCTGCGGGCCCACCGGTAAAACAAGATCGGCGAGAAGATCAGCAAGGCGGCGATGTAGGCCAGATTCAGAGCCAGAGGCATCTCGGGGAATCCTTTCCCGGAAGGGTGCCCGGTTGTCGTCCGGATGAGTGTGATCCTCCGGAAGCAATTGCCGTGCCTCGATCCGGTCGACCTCGGACGGGACCGGGACTCGGCCGATCCTGAGATGACAGACCCTGGAGATCGGGTCCGTCCGCCCCAGCCGATCCTCTCCATCGGCTGGGCCCGGCCCTCCGCCTTAAATCTTTCCGACGAGGGTTCTTACCTCCAGCGTCCTTGCAAGAGGCTGGATGAGCGCACCGTTCCGATCGGCCGCGATCGCGGGGCGATCCTCACTTGGGACTCGCCTCAGAACGGATCGACCGACGCCTGCCTCCGCATGCAACAGGCTTTGAACTTTTTACCGGATCCACAGGGACAGGGATCGTTCCGACCGACCTTCTTCCCCATGTTTCTCACGGGCTCCGGCTTCCGTTCGCCCGGATTTTGACTGGCGGCGATCGCCTCGGCCTGCTGGCGGCCCACCCCCGATTGGGGCGGGGCCACAAGTTGAGACTCGGCCTGTGAGTGGATCGTCTGGGCCCGATCGAGCTTGTTATAACGGGAGCCGAGGTAATCGAGGAACTCGGGGTCAAAATGCTCGACCCGGTAGATCAGGTCGGTGACGCGATCCGCGCTGGCCGCCCACATCTCCGCGAAGATCCGCATCCCTTCCCGCTTGTATTCGACCTTCGGATCGACCTGGGCGTAGCCCTGCAATCCGATCGAACTGCGGAGATGGTCCATGGCGCGCAGGTGTTCCATCCAGCTCGAATCGAGGATCTGGAGCAGGACGGCCTTCTCCATTTCGCGCATCTCGGGGCGATGCTGAGCGTCGAGAGCGGCGAGGAGCCGGTTCCGGATCTGCTCGGCCGTGAGGCTGGTCAGTTCGTCCTCGACCAGCTCGGCTCCAAGTTCCTGGCGGGCCCAGGTTGCCAGTTCGCGGAGAGCGGCGGGGTTCGGAGCCGCGACCTCCTTCGCCCGGTTCTCGCGATGGCGCGAGAGCCCGGCGGCCTCGAGTCGGGATTCCAGCTCTTCGGCAAGTCGTCCGCCCTGATAGTGCTGACGGGCGATCTCGAGGATTCGCGTCTCGATCTCGGGCCGAAGCAACGGCCGGAGTTCCTCGGCGTCCATCACGATGTGGAACCGGTCGGAAGCCCAGGCCGCAAGCCCATCACGGTCGTACCGTGGTGTGCCGAAGGCGTCGCGCTCGGCCAGGAACCGGAGCATCGCGATCCGGGCCGGTAGCTCGGCTTCCTTCTGGGTGTAGAGTCTTCGGGCCTCGGCCTTGATCCGACGGACAATCTCGGCCCGGTCGAGCCCGGTCCAACCCGCCGGGTCGATCGCCAGGGTGAACTTGTGGTGGGCCCACCCGCTGAGCGATCGACGGCCCCAGTTGGGTAGCAGGAATTCCTTGGCCGGATCCAGATCGATCTTCTGAAGCGAGGCCGAGGCCTGCTCGTAGAGGAATTCCTCCAGGTTATTGCGACCCTCCAGAAGGTCCTCGCCGTCGATCCGAATGTGCTTCTTGAGATCGCGATCCTTGAGGTTCAGCTCGAAGCGGTCGTTCGCCCATCGGATCAGGGCCTGCCAGGTCCATTCTGAGGGGTCGGAATCGAGCGGCAGGTTCTCGTCGAGCGATTCTCGGATCGACTCATGTAGCTGGCGATCGGCCTTGTTGCGGGCGATCTCGACCGCATCCTCAAAGCTGGTGCCCCGGATGTCGCGAGCCGTCAGTTCGACGCCGAGCCGCTGGCCAACCCACTCGGCGAAGCTGGCGGCTCCATAGTCATCGGCGAGGAACCGGTTGGCGGCCTCCTGGATCTGGCTGTCGATCATCTCGAGGACCATCTCCTTGGGAGAGGCGCCGTCGAGAAGGCCCTGGCGGAACGAATAGACGCGTTTCCGCTGCTCGTCCATGACCTCATCGTATTCGAGGAGGTTCTTGCGGATATCGAAGTTCCGTTCCTCGACCTTTTTCTGCGCGCCTTCGATCCGTCGGCTGACCATCCGGCTCTCGATGGCCTCGCCCTCCTGCATCCCAAGCCGGGTGAGAACGGCCGAGACCCACTCGCCAGCGAACTTCCGCATCAGGTCGTCTTCGAGGGAGAGGAAGAACCGGCTGCTGCCAGGGTCTCCCTGCCGGCCGGAACGGCCTCGAAGCTGGTTGTCGATCCGTCGGCTCTCGTGCCGTTCGGTCCCGATGATGTGTAGTCCGCCGAGAGCGGCGACCTCGCGGCCCTCAGCCTTCATCTGCGGCTCGTACTTCGCGACGGCCTCTTCCCAGACCTCCTTCGGGACCTCGAGTCGGGTCGGGTAGAGCGGGCGCCCGTCCTCGTCGGTGAGCCGCTTCAGGTCGGCCCAGGCCATGAACTCGGGGTTACCGCCGAGGATGATGTCGGTGCCCCGGCCAGCCATGTTGGTTGCGATCGTCACCGCCCCGCGACGGCCTGCCTGTGCCACGATCTCCGCTTCACGTTCGTGATACTTGGCGTTGAGAACCTGATGTGTGATGCCGTACCGCGAGAGCATCTCCGAGATTTCCTCGGACTTCTCGATCGAGACGGTGCCGACGAGGATCGGCCGACCGGTCTCGTGGACCTCCCGGATCTCGTCGAGCATTGCCTGCATCTTCTCGCGTTCGTAGCGGAAGATGACGTCGGCGTGGTTGATCCGTGAAAGCTCGCGGTTGGTCGGAATCGCGATCACATCAAGGCCGTAAACCTTGTAAAACTCGGTCGCCTCGGTCATTGCCGTGCCGGTCATCCCCGAGAGCTTCTTGTAGAGCTTGAAGAAGTTCTGGAGTGTGATCGTGGCGAGAGTCTGGTTCTCCTCCTTGATCTTGACCCGTTCCTTGGCCTCGACCGCCTGGTACAGACCGTCGGACCACTGCCGCCCGACCATGAGCCGGCCGGTGAACTCGTCGACAATCACGACCTCACCATCGGGCTGGACCACGTAATCCCGGTCGCGGCGGTAGAGGTGGTGAGCCTTGAGGGCATTATCAATAAGGTGGGGCCATTCCATGTTGCCGGGCGTGTAAAAACTTTCGATGCCGGCGATCCGCTCGGCCTCGCGGACGCCATCGTCGGTCAGATGGCAGGTGCGCTCCTTCTCCTTGACCTCGAAATGAGCATCGCGACGGAGTTGTCGAGCGATCCGGTCGGCCTCGGCATACTTGCGGACATCGTCAAAGGCCGGGCCCGAGATGATCAGGGGCGTCCGGGCCTCGTCGATCAGGATGCTATCGACCTCGTCGATGATCGCGTAGAAGAGCTCGCCCTGCGACTGGAGCTCCCGGGTCGGCTTCATGTTGTCGCGAAGGTAGTCGAAGCCGAACTCATTATTGGTCCCGTATGTGATGTCGCGGCCGTAGATTTCCTGCCGCTCGGCGGAGTCCATCTCCGACTGGATCGCCCCGACGGTCATACCCAGGCCGAGATAGAGCGGGCTCATCCATTCGGCGTCGCGCCGGGCCAGGTAATCGTTGACCGTGACGACGTGGACCCCTCGCCCTTCCAGAGCATTGAGATAGGCGGCGAGGGTCGCTACCAGCGTCTTCCCTTCACCGGTGACCATCTCGGCGATGTTCCCGCCGTGCAGAACCATTCCGCCCATCAACTGAACGTCGAAATGGCGCATGTTGAGGAAGCGCCGACCGGACTCCCGACAGGCGGCGAAGGCCTCGGGGAGCAACTGATCGAGCAACTCCCCCTGGGCCCGCCGCCGACGGAACTCGGCGGTCTTTCCCCGCAGCTCCTCGTCCGTGAGCACGGTCATGCTCGGCTCGAACTCATTGATCCGAGCCACGATGGGACGCATCTGTCGAATCCGACGCTCGTTCGAGCTGCCAAACATCCGAATCAGCCCCTCGGAGATTCCCTCCGAGACCGCCGAGAGAGCGTCCGTCGTCTTATCCCAAATCTCAGTCAGCAGTTCCATCGCCACACCGCCTCGGGGGATACGGGTGATCCAAGCATTAAGTCTATGGAAAATCGAATCTTATAGCAGCCTGGCCCAGGGCGTCAAGCCGCCCTCAGGCCGGGCGAAGCGGGCCCGCCTGACACTCGACTTCCTTATTATTGGGACGCCCTTTCGACCGAAGTTCGCCAGATGGTTGTGCCTCGTCCTCCAAAGGGACAATTTGGATGGACACGATGGACCCAGCCCCACTTGACACGGGGAAAAAAGTCGGTTATGTTAGCCGTACGTCCAGCTTTGGGATCCGCCTTGATGTATCCCTCACTGGATCTCCGGGGGCCGGCTAGATGTCCTGGCACCGAATCACCTTCCTGCTCCTGCTGGCGGCGTGCTGGCTCGTCCCTCCAAGGGTCGGATCTCATCCGGCCCGACGGCCTGGCGGGTTCCCGGCGTTCCGCCGAATGGCGACCGATCCCCGCCCGGATGCGCACCTCGCTTCCAGCCCTCGCCTGTCGTTCCTGATCGCCTTCACTCCCCGGCGATTTCGGATGAAGTCGGTTCGGGTTGACGGCAATCCCCGGATCACCCGGGGAACGGATCCTGGCGCGGCGACATCACCGGATCTCCTGGTCCCTTCGTTAAGAACCAGACGAAGCGCTGAGCCCTTCGGATTGATCATCCCTCTGCGCTGTTGACCCGGCCCGACGTGGGGCTCCCTCTCGCTAGCCATCGGCTTCTTGTGCGGATCGCGTGCGAGGAGTCGTCAGGCTCTATGCGCCCGAACTGGCTCGAATCTCCGGAGACGGGGAACCGGCCACCGAATCGGCAGGCGATGGGGAGGGTCCAAGATGATGCCATCCCCGAATTCAGCGTTTTGAACATCCCGGGATGTTTCAAGCCGGAATTCTGAACGCTGCGACTCGCGGTCTCCAGACCTCATTCGGCGCCCTCACGCCGATGGGCCGGCTGTTTCCTGCTCCTGCCGACTCATACACCGCCGACCCTCGGTCGGATGTGGTGACGGTGTAAGCCCGCGTTGCCGTTGTCTCCTGAGCCGCATGGGACCCTCCGTCGAGAGGATGGGTCCTCGCGATCTCCACGGAGTTGGTGAGGCCCTACCATCCGTGCCGGTAGCCCCGGACGGATCTCCTTACGATCTTTTCCTTCCGTGTCCCTGGCTTGCTGAAAATCGAGAGGTTCAATGACCATGATACGTCTTTACCGACCCCTCCTCATGCTGATGATGGCCGCGCTCTCCGCCTCGACCGCGGCCGCGCAGAGCCCATCCGGCTCTCAGAAGAACGCGGCCGAACCCACGCAGAAAGTCACAGCAACCCCGGCCGCACAACCCTCGTCGGCCGACGCATCTGTTCCCGAAGACTTCCCGCCCGTGAGCCTGCTCGACGCGATCCGTGAGGGACGTGTAGCTGTCGAGACCGAGGGACGGGAGGACGGGCGTGTCACGATCTCGGTCCGAAACCGCGGCAAGAAAACCCTCCGCGTCGTCCTCCCGCCCGGACTCGTCGCCCAGAGTGCCACCGGACAAATGGGTGGCATGATGGGCGGCATGGGCGGCGGTATGGGCGGCATGGGCGGCATGGGTGGCGGCATGGGCGGGATGGGCGGCGGTATGGGCGGCATGGGCGGCGGCATGGGCGGTCTGCCGCCGCCGCGCTGAAGGGCGAGGAATGAGTGCGGAGGAGCGAGAAACGAGAGAAAGCCGGCCCTGACGCGAATGGTGCTTAACTTAAGCGCGAAATCATGTTTTCCGTCATTCCCGCTTTCGCGGGGATGGCGGCGCTTAGGTAAGTGCCATTCGGCCCTGACGCGCGCCGCGCGCCGCCCTCATTTCTCACCCCTCATCCACGCACTTCTGCGTTGCCGGTGCGGCATAACTTCATGTGAA
>DAIDJI010000234.1 GCA_027451455.1 Planctomycetales bacterium
GTCGGTCTCTGGTCGGATCGGGACGATATAGGCGACACCCGAGAGTTCGCCCGCCGGTTGCGGGAGCAGGCGCAGACCCGGAGACCCGGATGATTTTGCTCGATACCGACGTCGCGATCGACCTCCTGCGGGGCTTCGCCCCGGCCGTCGCCTGGCTCCAGGGGCTCGGCACCACGCCCATCGGGTTGCCGGGGCTGGTCCTGATGGAACTCGTTCAAGGCTGCCAGAACAAGGCGGAGCAACTCAAGGTCGAACGGTTCTGCCGGCCGCACCTCCTCGTATGGCCCACCCCGGGAGACTGCGAGCGGGCCCTGACCGATTACGTCGCTTTCCACCTGAGCCACGGCGTCGGCCTGCTCGACGTTCTGATCGGCCACACAGCCGCCGGGCGGAACGAGCCGCTGGCGACCTTCAACGTCAAGCATTACCAGGTCATCTCCAGGCTGGCGACGATCCAGCCGTATTGATGCAGCGAGGTTCGCCGAGGGCGATCGGCCCAGCGCGGACGAGGCTCTCCCTCGAATCCGGCGCCTGAAGAGCTGGCCCGGGGCTTCACGGTCTCGGAGGAGGGCGTCACGGTCGTCGCCAGGGGCGAGGACCTGGAGCGGTTCGGCGGATCGACTTCGATCGTGTAGAATGGGGCCAGATTCGACGATCCCGGCTGCCAGTACCCCTCGGGAACAGGTCATGTCCGACCGCAAGACAAAGCCACGGACGAAGGCGAAGCCGAAGCCGCGCGCGCCGAAGAGGCCCGTCCAACCGTCGCCGCCACCGACGACCGGCTCGTACTTCCTCTCGCTGGAACTGGAGAACGTCCGCTGCTTCTCCGATCGCCAGACTCTTGACCTTTCGGATGGTCACGGCCGCCCGGCGCGCTGGACGATCCTCCTCGGCGAGAACGGGACGGGGAAGACGACGATCTTGCAGATGCTGGCTGTCGGAACCATCTCGGAGCCACTTTCCGATGGTGTCGTGGAGACAGCGCGATATCGAGATTTCTCACGTGTCTACCATTCCATGAGGGATAGCCTGATCCGCGGCGACGGAACACAATCGTCTCAATGGGAATTCACGATCGCAGAGGATGTCGGCCCTGGGAATGCCCCCGAGGAAGGGTCTCGCGGCTTCCTTGCCGTCGAGATCAGGCCCGGCGAATCTCACTCAAAATGGCGGAGTAGACCGGTCCAACTCCCTACCTGTTTCGCCTACAGCGTGGAACGCCGGCTGAGCCATCATCCGTCGCTAAAGCCCGAAGCCAGGCTGGATACCGCCGAGGGTTTATTCCAGGAGACCTCTTCGATCGGCGATTCTGAAGGCTGGCTCCTCCGGCTCGATTATGCGTCGAGCAAGTATCCCCGGCTCGGCGAGCCTGCGCGTAAAAGACGGGAGCTGGTCAAGGACGTCCTGCTCCGCATCCTCCCCGACGTCTCCGATCTCCGATTCGACGCCTCAAGCGGCTTCTTCCCGACGCCCAGCGTGCAGTTCAAGACGCCGTATGGCTGGGTCCCCCTGAGGCAGCTCGGCTACGGCTACCGGACGATGATTGCCTGGGTCGTGGATCTTGCCGCGCGGATGATCGAGCGCTACCCGGAGAGCCCCGACCCACTCGCCGAGCCAGCCGTCGTGCTGGTCGACGAGATCGACCTTCACCTGCATCCGAAGTGGCAACGAACGGTGATCGCTTACCTGACCGATCGGTTCCCGAACACGCAGTTCATCGTCACGTCGCACAGTCCCCTGATCGTCCAGTCCGCGGCGGATGCCAATTTCGCCCTGCTTCGTCGCGAGGGCGACCACGTTGTGATCGAGAACCATCCCGAGACGATCCGGGGCTGGAGGATCGACCAGGTTCTCACGAGCGACCTCTTCGGCTTGCCGACCGCCCGTCCTCCCGGTGAAGAGAAGCTGATTCTTCGCCGCGATCAACTCCTGGCGAAGTCTCGCCTGACCGCGGGCGATCGCGAGGAACTCAGCCAGATCGAGGAAAAGATCGCCCTGCCCACCGGCGAATCGTTCGACCAGGCGAGGACGATGGAGTTGATCAAGGACTCGATCGAATATCTCAAGAAGGTTCGAGGCGCCGAGTCGTGATCCGGATCAAGAAACCGAGGCGATCCCCCGCCATCCTCCAGACGAGGGGCCGCCAGGCTTCGTCGCGGCTCCGCAAGATGTATGACGCCGCGCCCGACGACTACAGGAGTGGCGCGAGGCGGTTTGCCACACGCGACTTCGACAGGGACATCTACGGAGCCGACGAGGTCAAACAGGCGCTCCGAAAGGCCCAGCACGATAAATGCGCCTTTTGCGAGTCGAAGGTCGCCCACATCTCCCACGGCGATATTGAGCACTTCCGCCCGAAGGCCGGCTACCGGCAGAGACCCGACGGACCGCTCGTCCGTCCCGGCTACTACTGGCTGGCTTACAATTGGTCGAACCTCTTCCTGTGCTGCACGCTCTGTAACCAGAAGTTCAAAAGCAATCACTTCCCGCTCGCCGATCCCTCCCAACGGGCCTCCTCGCACCACGACGACATCCGGCGCGAGCAACCGATGCTCCTCCATCCTCAGGCCGATGATCCGATGGAATTCCTCGAATTTGACCGGGAATACCTCCGCCCCGTCGACGACCACCCGCGCGGTCGGGCGACAATCGACCTCCTTGGGCTGAACCGCCCGGAAATGGTCGAGCGTCGGCGCGATGCCCTTGCCTCTATTGATTGTCTCCTCGAATGTCGCGACCTGCTCGCCGCTCAGACAAAGGCGCTCCCCGACCCGGAGGGCGTGAAGCGTCTCGCCGCCATCGAAAAACAAATCCGCTGGTATCTCTCAGACGCCCAATCCGACTCCGCCGAGTACGCCGCGATGATCCGGGCGGCGCTCCGGGTCTGGACAGGGTGAGAGCCCAGTTCACCCGAGATCCCTCCTTATGCACCGAGCCGCGGTGGCGGCCCTGGGCGCAAAACGCCCCGCGGGTGGGGGGTTTCCGCCCACAACTCGACGAATCCGGGCCCAAAAAGCCTCGAATGGCCCGTGTTTTGCCACTGGCACGCGCCATGCGATAGCAGCCCCATCGAGCGATTCGGGAGATCGCTTGCTCCGGGTCGATCGCCCCGGACGCCGAGGAGAACGCTCATAACAGGGAGACCACTCGATGCTGGGGAAATTTTTGGTCGCCGGCGTGTCGGGGCTGCTCAGCCTGACGCTCCTGGGGATGGTCCCGGCGACGTCGCAGGAGCGCGACGAGCCGCCGCCACCGAAGAAGAAGGATCACGAAAAGAAGGATCGGGAAAAGAAGGAGCGCGAAAAGAAGGAGCATGGCAAGAAAGGCGAGGCCGCCAAGAAGAAGGGCGAGCCTGGCCCCGAGGGCGACCTGGCCCGCGCCTATCGGCTGCTCCGCCGGCTTCGCGTTGAGGGACAGGCCTCCGGCCATTCCGAGGCCCGGATTCGCGAGTGGACCGATCGGGCCGTCACCTACTATCGCGACGGCCTTCGCGCCCTTCGCGAGGGGAACCCGCAACTGGCGCACGAGTACGGTGCGATCGCCCACGACCTGGCCCGCGCGGTCGACCACGCCCGGAACGCAGCGCTCTTCGACCGGGCCGACGACGACCTGCCCGCCCCGCCCGACGCCGGACCCGGTCGCGAGGGCCGCGGCGGCGAGGCCCGCAAGGAACTGACCAAGGCCTACGACCGGCTCCGTGAGGGCGATCGGGGAAGCGACGCCGGCCCGAAGGCGCAGAGCTATCGCGAGATCGCCAGCGAGCTCTACCAGGCCGCCCGCCGCGACTACGAGGCCGGCCGCACCGAACGCGCCGCCGAACTGGCCCGCGCCGCCGAGGCCATGTCGCACGTCGCCGAGCACCTCGGCCACGCCGCCGACGTCCGCGAGACCCCCTCGCCCGATCGCGCCGGCCCCAGGGGCAAGGCCGATCGCCAGGGCCAGATACTCCCGCCTCCGCCCGAGCCCTGATCGAAGTTCGATACCGATCAGGAGTGACCACGAAAATACGAAGAAACCGAAAAAGAGATGGATCGGAGTCGCCGGGGATCTCCTCTCCTGAGTTCCCCGGCGCCCTCCCCGATCCCAACGGCCCCCATCCCGGTCGATCGTCGAGCGTACGCGCCCGCCTGGCCGCCTTCGTTCCTCGATATTTTTGATTCTTTTCGTGTCCTCCGTGTTTTTCGTGGTTCCTCTTCCTTTCATCTCCGTGGTTCTTTCGGATCGACAAGGATAGACCTCTATGGACTGGCGCAATCGATTTGGGCTCTACGGGGCCTATTTTTGTGCGATGGCGGGGATCGGATTCACGCTGCCGTACCTGCCGGTGTACCTCGGCGAGCGCGGACTCTCCAACCGAGAGATCGGCATCCTTTCGACCCTGGCCGCCCTCAGTGCCCTGGTGCAGTTCGCCGTGGGAATCTGGTCCGATCGGATCGGGCGGCACAAGCCGTTCCTGGTCGTCTCGCTGGCCGTCCTGGCCTTCTCCACTTTCGCCCTGCCGAACGCCCCGAACGGAATCTGGCTGGCGCTTGTCGTCATCCTCTTCGCCGAGAACGGCGTCTGTCGGGCGATCGTCGAGAGCCAGTCGGGCGCTGAGGCCGTCGCGCTCGCGGATCCCTCGGAAGTCGGTCGATCGCTGGGCGGCCTCCGGTTCTGGAAGCCGATCGGTATCATTTTGATCCTTTTGATCGGCGGCCAGATGGCCCAGCGCTACGGAATCGGCTCCATCCTCGCCCCGCTCGCCGTGATCCAGTCGCTCGCCTTCGTTGCCGCGCTGCTGATCCACGAGGACCGGTCGCACCGATCCGGGGCGATCGAGTCGCCAGCCAGGGCCGACAACCCCACCACTCCCCCCGCCAGCCAGTGGGCCGATCCCGCGCTCTGGGCGTTCATCGCGGCGATGGTCCTCTTCCACGCCGCCAACGCTCCCGGCGGCCTCTATCTCGGACTCTTCCTCGAACGCGACCTCCACGCCGAGCGCTCCACGCTCGCGACCGCCTTTGTGGTGAGCATGATCGCCTGGATGCTGGTCGTCCGGCCGGCGGGGCTGCTCTCCGATCGTTTCGGACGCCGACCGCTTCTGATCGCCGGGTGGACGATCATGGCGATCCGGCTGGGGATCGTCGCCATCGCCCGGAATCCGTTCGAGATCGTGATGAATCAGGCGCTCGACGGACTTTCCAACGGCCTCTTCGCGGTCCTGGCCGCCGCCTGGGTGACCGACCGACTCGGCGGCGCCCGACGCGCCGGCGAGGCTCAGGCAATCGTCGGCACTTCTCTGGTTGCGGGATCGGCGATCGGGCCGTATCTTTCCGCCCTGTGCGTCGACGCTATCGGATACCGAAGCCTCTTCGGCGCCCTGGCGGGTGTCGGGACTCTGGCGACATTGATTCTCCTGTTCGCCGTTCCCGAATCGCTCGCCCGGGGCGACGAGCCGGCCTCGTCACCGGGGGGCCGACCCCTCGCCGAACTGACCCCATCGGCGCTCGCCCACGGAGACGGCGCGGGCGCCTGATCGTCGTGAACCCTTTAGGATCTTGATTCTTTGATGATTCAAGATTCAAAATAAAAGACACGAAAATAGAACAATCATCGGGTGGAGAGCCCGCCATCTGCGGCCGATTTCCCGATCGAATTCGAGTCCTCACGGAATGCCCCCATGACCGACCCGACCCTGACCTCGTTCCGATTCGTGCCGACGGAACCCGCCGCGATGCTCACCGCGATCCTCTTCGGTCTGACGTACCTGTTCCTGGCGATGGGCAAGGTGCCGCGGCTCCGGATCGACCGCGCTGGAATCGCGCTGGTGGGGGCCTCGGCGCTGCTGGCGTGCCGGGTTCTCGACCTCGACGAGGCGGCGCGCTCGGTCGACGCCGCCACGATCGCCCTGCTCTTCGCGATGATGATCGTCGTCGGCTTCGTCCGGATCTCGGGCTTCTTCGCGGTGGTCGCCCACTGGATAGCGGGGCGTCGGCTGGGCCCGCACGGACTGCTCGCGACGACGATCGGCCTCTCCGGCGTGCTCTCCGCCTTCCTGGTCAACGATGTGGTCTGCGTCGCCATGACGCCGCTGGTGCTGGACCTCTGCCGCCGGCGGGGGCTCTCGCCGATGCCGTACCTGATTGGCCTGGCGACCGCCTCGAACATCGGATCGGTGGCGACAATCACGGGGAATCCGCAGAATATCATCATAGGAAATCTATCGGGGATCGGCTACGTCCGGTTCGCGGCGCGGCTGGCGCCGGTGGCGGCGCTGGGGCTGCTCGTGGATTTTGTGGCGCTCTCGATTATCTACGCGAGGGTCCTCTCGGCACCGGCGGTGCCGTTGGCGGCCGCCCCCGAGTCGACGGCGGAGCCTCGGGTACATCGGGGACTTTTGACGAAGTGCCTGTGCGTCACCGGGGCGATGATCGCGCTCTTCTTCGCCGGGCAGCCGATCGCGATTGTGGCGATGGCGGCGGCATCGGTCCTGCTCCTCGACCGGGTTCGGCCGGAGAAGGTCTATCACCTGATCGACTGGCCGTTACTGGTCATGTTTGCCGGGCTATTCATCGTGGTGCATGCGTTTGAGGTGCAGGTCGTCCGGAACTGGCAAATCGAGCGATGGACGGCCCTGCGCGAATCGCCGGTGGTGCTGGTGAGCCTGATCTCGGTCGCGATGTCGAACCTGGTCTCGAACGTTCCGGCGGTTTTGCTATTCCGGCCGATGATGGAGGTGATGACCCAAAAGGAGCAGGCGTGGCTGGCGCTGGCGATGTCGAGCACGCTGGCCGGCAACCTGACGATGCTGGGCTCGGTCGCAAACCTGATCGTGGTCGAGAGCGCCCGACGGGCCCGGGTGGAGCTGACCTTCGGCGAGTTCCTCAAGGTCGGCATTCCGCTGACTCTGCTGACGACGCTGGTCGGCATTGCGTGGCTGGCGGCGGTCCGATATTGAGTGGGGGTCGGCACCCCGAAGGGTTGCGATGTGAGGGAAGACACCGGATCGGGCCGCGATCGATCAGGCGACGGGCCCTGCCGGCCCTGCCCATTGGCCGATGATCAACTGAGCGATCTCTCGACCCGGCATGCCATTCGCAATGGTGAGATCGGATGTCGATCTTCTCCGGCGAGTGGCGAGCCCGGCCGATCGAAGAGGATGAGATCGCGCCCGACGAGGCATCAGCGACCCGAGGCCATCCCGATGAGCAAGGTAAGCAGCGAGCCCTGGACCGTCCATCGTGACCCCGACTACGCACGCCGGGAGGCGATGGCGCGCCACCTCGAGCGGGTCGCCTGGTTGATGGATCGCGCCTTCGGCATCCCTGGAACGAAGATTCGCGTGGGGCTCGACGCGATCCTGGGCCTGTTGCCGGTCGGCGGCGATTTCCTCACCGGGCTCGTTCAGGTCGGACTGGTGCTGGTGGCGCTCCGGCATTACCAGGTTCCGAAAACCGTCGCTGCACGGATGGCGGGGAATGTTTTACTCGACATCGCCGTTGGCACGATTCCGCTGCTTGGCGACCTCTTCGACGTCGGTTTCAAGGCGAACACCCGAAACATCCGCCTGCTCGACGAATTCCGGCAATCCCAGGGCGACACGACAATGAGCGGGCGGCCGGGCCCGTCGATGATCGAACACCACCGCGGCGGGATGTCCTGGAAGTTCCTGATTCCGATCGGGATGGGCCTCGCCGTCATCCTGACGCTGGTGCTGATCGGGTTCGTGACGGTCGCTCGCTGGCTCTTCTCGTTCTGACCGGCGCCTTACTTCAGCTTGCGGACCCACTCGACGTGGCGGCGGACCGCCTAGCGAGCGAGTAGTATATAAAGCATGTTCAATAGAAAATAAATGGAACGGACAAGTTCCGCGCGAGACCTGGAGGTGCACGTCAGGCTCGCCTCGCCCGTCCTACCCATGAGATCCGAACGGGATGCTGGGCCGCACGAATCTGTTCGTCTGGAACGGCGACTCCTGGTGCGATTATTGTAAGATTCGCAGTGGTCGAGTCTTGCCTCA